>JAKVBZ010000079.1 GCA_022448645.1 Pirellulaceae bacterium | reverse complement strand
GACCTATTCGACGAAGGCGATGAGGATGCTGAGGAGGATACTGCTGCGGACGAAGAGGGTGCTTTGGATGCCCTGTTTGGCGATGCTGACGTAGAAGATGATACGAATGACGAAGAGGGTGCTCTGGACGACTTATTCGACGAAGTTGATGAGGATACGGAGGACGACGGTACCTTAGATGATTTGTTTGGCGATAGTGACGACTCAGGAGCTGACGAGGATACTGGCTTGGAAAACTTGTTTGAGGACACTGATAATGTTGTGGAAGAGTCTGATGACGAGTTGTTCGACTCAGATGAGACGGATGCAGGCGAGTTTGAAGGCGAGGAAATGTTGGACGCGGATCAGAACAGTTCTGCTGACCTTGACGACGCCGACATTTTCGGTGAGGCCGATGCCGAAATAGAAGATGCGGATTTGTTTGAAGCGATTGAAGACGAAGATGCTGAAGGCGATGATATTCTGGAGGGGCTGTTTGAGGAACCGGAGGAGGAGTCAGCGGATGAGGAGGAAGAGGATGATTTGGACGAATTATTCAACCAAACGGATCCAGCCGATGAGACTCAGCAGCTGGTCGAAACGAACTCGGCCGCAAAAGAGGTCAGTCAGCGTGTGGTTGTCGTCGATGTGACTGGGCCGAAATCGGTGTCGATGCGTCGCTGGATCGACGATACCGGGCTCTATTCAACGATGGGGACACTGGTCGAGATTCGTCATGACGCGGTCAGGCTGTTGAAAAATAACGGGCGGCACACGACCGTATCATGGGATCGATTAAGCGATCTGGATAAATCGTATGTCCATTCAGTCGCTTCGCTATTGGACCACCAAGATGTGACGCGTTTGGCCGAACGCTAGGCGCGGCCGTGTGGTCGCAGCTTCTGAAGGATATTGCTGTGAGCCGATCTCACCAGGATCCTTCGCTGCGTTCAGAATGACGTCCTCTAATGCTTCCGGGGCTTGTTGTGCCAGTAGGTCGTAGTTTGTGCTAGTGCCGGACGTTCCGCTTTGAAAAGCCACGATGTCGTTGTTCAGAAGCTCTGCGCCGGAATATCTTTGCTAATTGTTATTTCCTGTGATGATACTCATTAGTAAAGGCGAACTTGTCTTCCCCATGCGACTCTCGTAAACTAACGTATCCACGTCGAATTTACTTTTAGTTGTAGAACCAATGCCACCACACGACGAAGAAGAGATCTACCAAGAGCACGTTTTGGATCATTATGAAGATCCGTACCACAGAGGAATCTGTCCGAGTGCGACGCATGCGCACGAAGACGATAATCCTTTGTGTGGTGATGTAGTGCAAGTGGAGTTGCACATTAACGATGACACGATAGAGCAGGCTTGGTTCGACGGTGATGGTTGTTGCATCAGCCAGGCTTCAGCGTCGATGTTGATGGAGGAAATTGAAGGCAAGTCTGTTTCTGAGATACAGCAGTTTAACGCAGAGCAGATGCTCAGTTTGTTTCAGGCGCGGCTTACTCCTAACCGTCAAAAGTGCTGTTTGTTGTCTTGGCGAGTGGTGCAAGCTGCTCTCTTTTCACCGCTCGATGGCAACTAACCTGGATGCTTGTGTTTACAGACACTAGAGCAACTCGAACGATATGCCATGACGGATGCGACTACTGCTTTTGACCCCCAACGCTATCGAGCGGATTTTCCAATCTTGGCGACTCAAATTCGTGGGGATACGCCGCTCGTCTATCTGGATAATGCGGCCACCACACAGCGTCCACGGCAGGTGATTCAATCGCTGGTTGACGTTTACGAGAACCACTATGCCAATGTGCACCGCGGAGTGCACTGGTTGAGTGATCAAAGTACTGATTTGTATGAAGAGGCACGCGAGAAAGTACGTGATTTCATCCATGCGGTTCATTCTCATGAGGTCATTTTTACGACGGGAACTACTTCGGCGATTAATCTAGTAGCCCGCGGTTGGGGGGATCGGCACGTAGCCGAGGGGGATCAGATTCTTCTAAGCGTTATGGAACACCATTCTAATTTGGTTCCGTGGCAGCAGTTGGCGGAGCGACGCGGATGTGAAATCAAATATTTAGGGATCACCGACGATGGTTGCCTAGACTTGTCTCGCCTCAACGAATTGATCACTTCCAAAACCCGTATGGTAGCCGTTACGGCTGTTTCGAATGTCTTGGGGACGGTGAACCCACTGGAAACTTTGGTGCAAGCGGCGCGGGCCGTTGGCGCCCGAGTTCTCGTCGACGCAGCGCAGGCCGTTCCTCACGGAGCGATCGACGTACAGAAGTGGGATGTCGATTTCGTGGCATTTAGCGGGCACAAAATGCTGGCTCCGACGGGAGTCGGGATTTTATATGGGCGCGAAGAAGTCTTGGACGACATGGATCCGTTTCTCGGTGGTGGAAGCATGATACGACGCGTTAAGCTCGAAGGTTTCGAGTCAGCCGACCTGCCGGCCAAATTCGAGGCGGGGACGCCTCCGATTGTACCCGCGATTGGTTTGGGGGCTGGGATCGACTATTTGCGACAGGTAGGAATGTCGAATATTCAACGTCACGAGCGACAACTCGTGGAGCGAGCTCATCAAATGCTCGCCGACGTTGGGGGAATAGAAATTCTGGGCCCTGAGCCCTCGATGAAAGCAGGGATTGTTACCTTTAAGATGCGCGATATCCACGCTCACGATGTCGCACAGCTTTGTGACCGTCAAGGAGTTGCCATCCGGGCCGGGCATCACTGTGCGATGCCTTTACACCGTGAACTCGGAGTTAATGCAAGTAGTCGTGCGAGTTTCTATTTCTACAATACGGAATCAGAGGTGGATCAGTTAGGGGAAGCGCTCTTGCAAGCCAAACGAGTAATGCGGGTAAAATCGTAGTATCTCGAAAGAATGTTATTCTTGGTGTCCCTCTCGATAGTGTGATAGCATCTCTTCTGAGATGCGGTTTTCGAACACTCTGCCAAATTCGTCTAGGCTGCGGCGCTGCCCTACCGAGTGCCATGCACCAACTTCCTTGAGCTCAGGCATGATCTCGACGAGTTGATCGATCAAGCGTTCTGCTAATAGCTGAGTCGATGAAGACTTTGATTCCTCAAGGATGGCTGCAGCCGTTTTCATTAACCGTACTAGGCGAGCTCGTTCCATGACGGGTCGTGACAAAGGTGTTTCTGGATCCATCAGCAGATCTGAAACTGGGACTTCCAAAATGCGCTGCCAGGCGTATAGCTCTGAAAGAGTAAGGTCGCTATCGCACTGTTCTTGTTCGCGTACTTTTGTGGCATCCGTACCGAGCTGACGTGCGGCACAACGTACGGATACGCCTTGCTGTTGTCGAACTTCGGAAATTCGGTGGAGGATTCCATGATCGCGCGGTTCTGATGCGCCAGCTTGTGCATCTAAGCTTTTGACATGCACGATGTTAGACAAATGACCGTTCACAGGTTTATCCTGCGAATGGCTTAACGGAGATGGAGCGGAAGCCATGAGAAGTCTCCTCTACTGTTGTAAGGTCAGCCGCAAACAGATAGGCACTGAGCAAAAGTGGCCGGGTTGCAATTGCTCGCATACACTTGGAACGTCAAACGTGCGCGCCCAGTGCGCGCATCATAATGCCCCGGTGTTTGCCAATTCCAAACCTGAAATCAGCACCTGGCCCTCGTCGGTGCCTCACCCTATTCCACGGGCGACTGAGTAGGAGAATGACCTCCTGTTAATCGAGACTGCGACAGCCAGCCGATTCGAACCTGCCTAAAGTTCGAAGGCGGTGCTTGCCCTGGTGTCGGTCAATGTCGTGAGTTGGATAAGTCGAGTGATGTGGAAAAAATAATCGTAGGCGACTCACGACATCATGCAGAACTCGCTAACACGGTTCACGAAAGTAAACCAGTGACGGCATGGTATTAAAACAAATTCTTTGAAACAAGTAGCTATATAGATTTCCCATTGGAAAACTCATCGGATATCTTTTACAGAACCTTCTGGCGTGCGTCTTTTGAGATACAGCTGAAGCTTTCCTAAGCGACGTAACCAGCGATGCTTCAACAAGATAGCTCCCGTACTGTTTCTCCCGTGAGCACCTGCACGACTTAGAAAGAATCCCGAGACGAAAGCTTCTGCGGATTACCGCAGTAAAAGTCTTGGACACGTAGTACTTTACGAAAAACACAACTGCGAATTTTATGGTTTACGCAAGAGAGAAGATTTGGGCGCGCTCGAGCGATTCAATTGGCAGCCGTTTCGGCAACCATCCGTCGATAAGGACTAGCTTCACGTAAGCTGGCCAAACCGGAGATGAGCTCATGCGGCCCGTGTTCTTGAAGTTATTTCGAGGCTATGCGTTCGATTCGGGTATGTTCAGCGGAGCCATTTTCGCTGGATTGCCTTCGTAGCTGTCCGATTCTCCTTCCACCAGAACGATCTCTGCCGAGGCGCTGTTCATGCCTGTTCCAACTGCTGCACGGCTTCCCTTTTGTTCTGTGTGACGAATGAACCGAACCTGAGGGTACATGTGCGTCAGTTCATGACCGATTTCGTCCGTTCCGTCGGTCGACCCATCATCTACGATTAGTAACTCGAACTGGTGTGTCATTTCAGGGAGGACTTCGAGAACTCGAGACACCTGATCGGTTAAAGTGAGCTGTGCGTTACGGACTGGCATGACGACGGAAATAGACTTTTTCATGGAAAATTACTCTGGTGGTGTTCAATCTTCCTAACGGGACCCCCAACACAACTCACTAAAAACGGGGGAGATTGACCTGTTGGAAATGGCCAATGTGTCGACGTTCAAATCGACAGATTTCAACCTCCGTGTCATAAAATTGCTAGCACAGTAATGTCATCGGCAGCCAGTTCCACCGAACTATACTACGACGTGTCTACTTTCTCAGGCTTAAGCGAACCGTCGCGTTGATATGGCCATTGCGGGACCCTTGTCTGTTTTTCTGGATTTAATGCTTGACTGGGTCGCGCCAGGCAAATCGGACAGCAAGTCCCACTAGAATGAAGGTTCCACCGACTAAAGTCGAAGTCTCGGGCGGTTGATAAGCAGCATTTCGTCCCCAGGCGAGATACACAAATATCGGTAGCAGAATAGGTTCGAGAAGTCCGATGAAGGAAGCCTCATGTCCAGGTACAACTCGTAAAGCCCAAGAAAAGAGCACATAAGGTACGCCCAATTGAAAGATCCCGAAACCAGCCAAAACGGCGAATTGGTTGGCGGTGGGACAGTGATTCGAACCGAGGACGAATGGGGCCAAGACGCATGCCGTGACTAGGTGGCTGATCGTGATCAGCCACGTGGCATCCAATTCGCGCAGCCAACGCAGTGAGAGCACGATTCCTGCGTAGCTTATACCGGAGGCAAGTCCCAGCAATACGGCACTTGTGCGTTGTCCGCGTACTTCAAATGCCAGGATGGTGATCATTCCCACTCCGCCTAATGCCAGCATGAGCCAGTCTGATTTGACAACCTTTTCGTGTAACCACAGGATACCACCGAGAAATACCCAAACGGGTGCGGTACTTTGTAGCCAAATGGCAACAGAAGCTTCTCCTAGTGACATACAGCTCAGGTAAGTCAGGTTCATCAGGGCGAAGCAGGTGCACAAAGGTATCAATCGCCAATCCCAACGGATTTCGCGGACGAACGGTATGAGCACGATTCCGCCGAAAAGCGTCCTCCAAAATGCGAGTAACAGGCCTCGCGAACTGGGGTCCCATGCCGAAAACACAGGTGCTTTGGCAAAAAATCCACCGGTACTCCACATCAATACAGCGATGAGTACGACGAATCTTCCAGCTGTTATCGTTCGGGGAGCATGGCTTGTTGGCTGAAAAGAAAAATTCATACCTATTTTTTCGCAGGGAGTCCGGTGCGGGTCTATAGGACATTTTCTGGGATTGTTTTTTTGTCAATCCGAGGCCACCCGATTGACAATTGTTGCTCGTTGGTTGAGATTGTGGCCATGGCGACACATGGAAGAACGTCTTACGACTGTATTGTGATTGGTGGCGGACACAACGGATTGATCACGGCGGCCTATTTGGCCAAAGCCGGAAAATCTGTTTGTGTTTTGGAACGGCGCCATGTTCTGGGGGGATGCGCCACCACTGAAGAACTCTGGCCTGGATTCCGGATTTCTGTGGCAGCTTATGTGATAAGCTTGCTATTGCCCGAAGTGATTCGCGATTTGCGGTTGAAGCCCCACGGATTAAAGATCCTTCCACGGAATCCTTCCTCTTTTACACCGTTACTCGATGGGCGCAGTTTGCTGTTGGGCTCAGATATGGGTTCCAATCAGCGTGAAATCGCCAAATTTAGCGAACGTGATGCGGAAGCCTTTCCTAGGTACGAGGCATTGCTAGAACGAGTCGCTGCGGTCCTCGAGCCGACTCTCTGCAAGTCGGCACCAGATCCGTTACCTTTGCCCAAGGCGTGGCGAAAAATTGGCATGGGCAAGCGCATGCGCGACGCGAAGAAACTGTTTGATGCATACCAGGCCGTTTGCGGCTTGGAAGAAGATTTGCCGGAGGCCGTCGAATTACTCACTGGAGCCGCCCGGCCTATCCTGGACCGTTGGTTTGACGCCGAGGTGTTAAAAGCGACGTTGGCTACTGATGCGGTGATCGGTGCCTTTTCATCTATTTCCGCGCCAGGCACAGCTTATGTGTTATTGCATCACGTGATGGGCACGGCGGGTGGTGCACGAGGTGTCTGGGGTTATGTTCAGGGAGGGATGGGAGGCTTGGCGGATGCGTTGGAAGCAACCTGTGACGAGTTAAGAGTTGACATTCGCCGCGAAGCATCTGTCACGAAGATTCTCACCCGGCAAGGACGCGCCACCGGCGTTCTGTTGGAGAGCGGTACTCAGTTGAATGCGAACGTAGTAGCGTCCAGCGTCGATGCACATCTGACTTTTGAGAAGTTTCTGGATGTCGAGGACTTGCCTGAAGATTTTCGTAAAGGCATTTCGCGAATCGATTACAGTTCTGCGTCTGCGAAGATCAATGTCGCGCTTTCCGAACTTCCTCAATTCACCTGTGCTCGATCCTCCGGTATCGCTGCCCACCATCGAGGCACCATCCATCTTTCGCCCACGATGGATTACATCGAAAAAGCTTTTGATGATGCGAAATACGGTCGACCGAGTCGCGAACCGGTTTTGGAAATCACGTTGCCCAGCAGTGTCGACCCGACCATTGCACCAGAGGGCCAACATGTGATGTCCATGTTTGTGCAGTTTGCGCCCTACCATTTGGCCAATGGCGGTTGGGACGACATGAAAGAAGATTTTGGAGATCGTTGTATCAACTTATTGGCTCGCTACGCTCCCAACGTTCCAGATGCCATTTTACATCGTCAGGTACTGAGTCCTCTTGATTTGGAACGGACTTTTGGCTTGACCGGTGGAAACATTATGCAAGGCGCCATGAATGCTACGCAACTCTATTGTTTCCGGCCAACTCCGGGGTGGGCAGACCATCGCACGCCTGTGAGAGGCCTGTATTTGTGTGGTGCCGCCAGCCATCCTGGTGGTGGTGTCATGGGAGCGTGTGGAAAAAACGCGTCCGAAGAAATCCTCCGCGACATTGGTGGCTAGTTCAGATGTCTTGTGGTTTTCTGGTCAGGCGAGGCGGCTATTTTGGTCAAGGGTTTAAAGTTCAGAGAGCAAAAGTCCACGGGTGAAAGTCCACGGGTGTTTGTGTCCTGTATCTAACATCGAGCCACCACAATCGGCATGTATTTGTTACAGGATTCTAGACGAGATGGCGTATAAGAAGGCTTCTCAGAACGCATTAGCAGAAACGAACGATCCCCCTTCGAGTGGGGTTCAGGTATTTCGTCTAGCGTTGTTGGAAGATGGCGGATTCGGCCAATAGAATGACCGAAGCATCCTTGACGCGCACTTCATAGGACCAACGTGCCGTTTGGGGCAATTCTTTGCTCAGATGTGGCGGACAAATATGGACGTTGTGGGATGAATTCGAGGGTGAATCGTGTGTGGCTTGGAGCGGGATATTTAAGCTGTGTTGTCCAGAACTGTCTTCGTTATCAGACGTTGAATTTGAGGCGGCAGGCTGTAGTAGTCGATAGGTGCTGCCCAACACCGTTGGTGGTTCTTTCAACCGGCAGGCCAAATCGAAACGAATCGAATCCACTCTCGGTTCGACACTGGCCGAGAAGTGACTCGTACCGGCCATGCCGACCAGCAGTGCTGTCGTTCCTTGCTGCGAAACTTCTTGAAATGCCGGACTGGAAGGCCACGATTCGTTGGCGGATCCTTCAAGGGACTCCAACAAAGTATGGAACATCCCATTTGTGAGGATACCGACCGAATGGTGGAAACGGTCGTCGAAAAACTGGAAGACAACACGGAGCAACGTGCCGCCAGTACAGGGCGTTTCGATCAGGTAGTCTGACGACATCAGCCAATTCTCAGTTGTTAGTCTTTCTTCACTCGCCAGCGCAGAAACGAATCCAGAAAGCCACCGATGTTTCCGTCCAGAACATCATTAAAGTTAGTGGCCGCGTGTCCGGTGCGAGCGTCTTTGACTCTTTGGTCCGGATGTAGGAAATAGTTGCGAATTTGCGATCCGAATCCAACCCTTGCTTGATCTTTGTATTTCTGCGCCTGTTCGGCTTCCCGTTTTTCATCTTCAACCCGAGCCATTTTGGCTCGCAGCATCTTCCAGGCTGTAGCGCGGTTTTTGTGCTGGCTTCTTTCGTTTTGACAGGAGACGACGATCCCTGTGGGCATGTGTGTTAGACGAACGGCGCTGCTTGTTTTGTTGACGTGCTGTCCGCCCGCGCCGCTGGCTCGGAAAGTGTCTTCTCGTACATCTTTTTCTTCGATATGGATTTCGAAGTTGTCCGAAATTTCTGGTGAAACATCTACAGCAGCGAAGCTTGTTTGTCGCTTGCCTTCGGCGTTGAAGGGGCTAATACGCACTAAACGATGCATGCCGGACTCGCCCTTTAAATAGCCATAGGCCATAGGTCCACGTATGGCAATCGTGGCGCTGTTAATTCCCGCTTCGTCGTTCTCACTGCGATCCATTAAATGGATAGAGTATTCATTTTTTTGTGCCCACTGGGTATACATTCTTAATAGCATGTCAGCCCAGTCATTCGCATCGGTACCACCATCACGCGCGTTGATCGTCAGGATGGCACCGGCGCCGTCATGAGAACCGCTCAACAGGGACTTTAATTCCAAATCATCAATCAGTGTCTGCAGCCGCTCTATTTCGTTAGGAATCTCGGCAGCAAAACTTGCATCTTCTTCGGCCATTTCTACCATGGCTGTCAAGTCATCGACCCCGGAAATTGTCTCTTCCAGAGGTTTGACGATCGCGTGTAGTGACTTGAGTTCACTGACGGTCTGCTGTGCCGACTCGTGATTGTCCCAAAAGCCAGCGGCCGCCATTTTTGTTTCGATTTGTATGATTTGCTGCTTTAGTAGGTCGTAGTCAAAGAGAGTCCTTGAGTTGGACTAGACGCTGTTGGATCGTTTCTACTCGGTCGGTCAGTTCTTTATCCATAGGAAATGTCCGTTCAAATAACATAAAAGTTAAAGGGTTGACGCTGTACGACCAACTCGGGAGCCGTGAGATTGGAGGCAGTATAACAGCTTGGCGGGGCGACGGGAAAGATGAGCGAGTCTTCGTGTCTTTCTGTCGTACAAACTTACAGACGGCAGTTGGCAATCTTGGTTTCCAAGATGGCGTGCGCTCCTAACTCTTCCAATTGTTCCATGGCAGAGATCACATCACGTTTGGGAACCATTACTTTCACGGCACACCAGTCAGGATTTTCCAAGCCGCTGACAGTTGGTGAGTTAAAGCCGGGGGTTATTTTCTCAGCATCGGCTAGTTTCGTGCGAGGAACATTGTATTCCAATAAGGAATACGCGCGGGCAATGACCACTCCTTCGAGCCGCCGTACGACGCGGTCGGCTAACTCGGCATGTCGATTTCTATGGTTTTGCACGAGGATCGTTTCGTACTGACCAATGTCGGCCAAGATACGCAACTTGTTTGCAGCTAAAGTGCTGCCTGTTTCGACAAGGTCCACAATTGCGTCTGCCACTCCCAAAGAAATCATCACTTCTACCGATCCCGTGATGGGCACCATGTGTGCTTGGCATCCGAGATTTTTTAAGTAACTTTCCGTGACTCGCTGAAAGCTAGTAGCAATGCGGCAACCGTCGAGTCCTTTGGGGTCGTCGATGCGACTGTCTTCGGGGATGCATACGGCGAGCCGACACCGGCCTACTCCTAGTTTCAGGCGAGTTTGGATGTCCGCACCCGACTCGGCCATCAGATCACTTCCTGTGATTCCCATATCAATGGCGCCTTCGGCGCATAGCAGCGGAATGTCGTCCGTGCGCAAAAAGGTCACGTCTACCGCAACTTCGCGAACTCGTGCAAACAACGAACGATCTTGTCGCCGGAAGCTCAAGCCGGCCTCATTGAGTAACTGGCAGGCCAGTTCAGAAAGTCGTCCCTTACTGGGGATTCCCAGACGTAAATTGGACTCTGCAGACATACGGATTTATTTCCTATGTGCTATTGGCGAGAAGCCTTTTCGTCTAATCCTGACATGCCAAACCGCCGAGCCAATTCCTGTTCAACATCGGACAGCTGTACGTCACGATAACTAAGTAATACAAACATATGGTAGATCAAGTCAGCCGCTTCGTAGATGATATGTTCCCTTCCTGTTTCTCCGCTTTCGCCAGCAGCTTCCACTAACTCTGCTGCTTCCTCGACGATTTTGGCCCCGATGGCGGCTAGTCCGCCAGTCATGAGCTTCGTCGTGTAGGACCGTTCGTTTGGGTGAATCTTGCGATCCTCGATGGTGCTCATCAGTTGTAGTAGAATATTGTGGTCATTCGACACGGAGAATCTCCTGGGAGGCACTGCTATGAGTGCAAATTGTAGTTTTGATCGCCGAATCTCTCTTCAAAATCGGCTCGTGAAGTCTTATCGTAGAGTCTTTGCCAGTTGACGACAATCATCCCCATTTTGCGTCCTGCTTTTTGACACATGGATCTCGAGTTGTTTTCACGATGTTGGTTCCTTACCGGTCCCACGGCCAGTGGAAAGACTGCCGTGGGAGTCATTCTTGCGGAACGCTTGCATGCGGAAATTATTTCACTCGATTCGATGGCAGTCTATCGAGGAATGGATATTGGTACGGCCAAACCTACCGAGGTGGAACGACAAGGAATCCCGCATCACTTGATAGATGTTGTTGCGCCCAACGAGGAATTCAGTATTGCCGACTATCTTGATGCTGCCGAACAGGTCGTGAAGGACGTACAGCATCGAGGCTGTCAGGTAGTTTTTGTGGGTGGTACTCCATTGTATCTCACTGCTTTACTACGCGGATTGTCGAGCGGGCCGCCGCCCCACGGTGAGTTCCGTCGGCAAATACAATTAGAAGTACAACAGCATGGTACGCAGGCTCTACACGATCGTCTACGGCAAGTCGATCCACTTGCAGCCGCCAAAGTTCATCCCCATGACCTCAAAAGGATGATTCGTGCTTTGGAGGTGTATCATTTGACGGGCGAACGGATTAGCCATCAACAAACTCAATTTGAGGAAAGCCGTCCAGCCAGCGAATGCCGGGTCTTCAAGCTGGACTGGCCTCGACAGCAACTTCACGAACGTATTGCCCGTCGAGTCGACCAGCTGTTCGAGACAGGTTTGGTGGCCGAGGTTCGCGGATTACTCGAAACCTATGGCCAACTGAGTCTTACCGCCAGTCAAGCAGTTGGGTACCGTGAAGTGTTGGAATACTTGACAGGGGAAAAAACGCTAGAACAGGCCGTATGCGACGTCAAAACACGGACAAGACGATTTGCAAAACATCAGGAAACTTGGTTTCGACGTCTCACGGAGTGTGAGGCTGTCAGTATGTCCACAATATCTTCTCCGAACGATTTTTCTCCTGAAGACGTTGCTGAAGATATTTTTCGCCGAGGTGCGGATCGCCAGGTAGCTTAGTATCCTCAAGCAGCCTGTACGTCCTCGGCATCGCCCAGTCTACGCAGATCCAAACAAAATGCCCTCATTTTTTCCCGATTTGCCATTCCCGGTTCTATGGACGTTGTTCCCCAGGTACAATCGTAGGTTTTCGACTTTGTCTCGAAACGTAGTCAAGGGAGAGATTCTAGAAGGTGGACTTCTAGTCTCATGTTACCGATCGTTGAACACTGGTATGGAGACCGGTGCTATGAACCGATCCAACCGTTTTGAGTCAAATCCTAGTCAACTGATTCGTTTGCTGATCAAGAGGACTCTGTTTTGTTACGCACTCATACTTGTGGGGAATTGACAGCAGATCATGTCGGCCAAGACGTGACGATCTGTGGTTGGGTTCATAAAGTTCGCGATCATGGAGGTGCATTGTTTGTCGATCTTCGAGACCGGTATGGACAAACGCAAGTGTTGTTTGGTCCGGAAAGCGGTGCAGAACTGCTAGAAGAGTCGCAGACGCTCAGAACCGAATTTGTGGTCGGTGTGACTGGCAAGGTGGCCTTGCGCCCTGACGAAAATATCAACGACAAATTGTCGACCGGTAAGGTCGAGGTGCGCTGCAGCAAATTAGAAATTTTCAACCGCAGCTTAACGCCACCGGTGTCACCCAGTCAAACGGAACTGCCTGGAGAAGATCTGCGGCTTAAATTCCGTTACCTGGACTTGCGCCGTGAAGAAATGCAGCAAACGATGATACTGCGTAGCCGTATCATCCATGGCATGAGAGAGTTTTTTGCTCAACGAGGTTTCATCGACGTCGAAACTCCCATCTTGGGGCGGAGCACGCCTGAAGGAGCGCGAGATTATCTTGTTCCAAGCCGAATTCACCACGACGGATTCTATGCCTTACCACAGTCTCCGCAACTCTACAAACAAATCTTGATGATTGCCGGATACGATCGGTACGTTCAAGTGGCACGCTGCTTTCGAGATGAAGACCTGCGTGCCGATCGGCAGCCAGAGTTCACTCAACTCGACCTTGAGATGTCCTTTGTGGATGCCGACGATGTGATGGGTGAAATAGACGGATTGGTCGTCGCGCTTGCCAAAGACATATTGGACCTGGATGTCTCGCTCCCCCTGCCGCGCATGACCTATGATGAAGCCATGGAGCGATTCGGGCATGATGCTCCCGATTTGCGGTTCGGCATGGAACTAGTCGACTGTACAGACCTGGCAGCTCAGTGTGAGTTTCGTGTTTTTCGCGGAGTTGCTGATTCTGGCGGAAAAGTTCGAGGTATGAACGCGCCGGGCGGTGGAAAACGTTATTCACGCAAAGATATCGATGAATTGACGGACTTCGTCAAAAACGATTTTGGGGCTAAAGGACTTGCCTGGTTTCGGGTAGAGGATGATGGAAGTCTCTTTTCTCCCATTGCCAAGAATTTTGACTTGGCATTGCTCAATCAGTTCTCCGAACGCTTGGAGGCAAATCCGGGAGATCTTTTGCTGTTTGTCGCCGACAGCTGGGAAGTTACCTGCAAAGCACTCTATGGCCTGCGCAAAAAACTAGGTGCGGAACTCAAACTCTACGATCCAGATCAAATGCATTTTTCTTGGGTCGTCGAATTTCCGATGTTTGATTATGACGATGAAGAAAAACGCTGGGTTGCTATGCACCACCCATTCACTGCGCCTCGACCACAAGACCTCGGTATGCTTGAGTCCGATCCCGGTAAATGTCGTGCTCAGGCCTACGATCTAGTGATTAATGGCTCAGAAGCCGGTGGTGGTACTATTCGAATTCATGACGATCAGACTCAGCAGCAAGTGTTCGGATTGTTGGGACTTGACGAGGTCGCCGCCAAAGATCGTTTTGGTTTTTTGCTCGAGGCACTAAAATACGGCGCGCCACCTCATGGTGGCATCGCGCTCGGAATCGACCGTTGGGTGATGCTGTTCGAAGGCCTTGACAATATTCGCGATTGTATTGCTTTCCCCAAGACACAGCGGGCTGCCGATTTGATGACCGATGCTCCCAACCAGGTCGACAGGAAACAGTTGGGCGAATTGTCTATTCGAGTCGTTCCGCAGCACGAGAAGTCGTGAGCGACTTCTATTATTTTGCTGGCAGAATGGTGGATATTGGGAGATTTGCTGTTCTCTTTGCAAATTCGAGTAGATCCTCAAGCTGGGATGTGCGGGGCTACTTTTGAGGCGGGTTCACAACGGGTTGGCGACCAGTTCGATAATTCACTTGGGAAACTCCCGAAAATTCAGGCTTCTACTGCTAACCGTGTCGGGCTTCATAGGTACGACAACCTTATGAATCTTGACGTCAACAATCTTCATGGTTTTGCAACTCACAGGAATTTCAGGCCGAATTCTCCTCTATTTTCGAGGCCCACGTCGAATCTTGTTCGGACCAGACTAGCAGCCACCATCAACCCTTGAATGAAAACCGGGCCAAAGAGGTACACCGGCAGCCGGAGGCGAATGATCCGATTGATCTTGTCGAGGGTGTCCATCAGCTGAACGGGTGGTTGCGTCGGTTTGTAGAAGCTAGGCCGTGTAGCCTGACGGGCAATCCTTGTGGATCTCCAAACGCTGTCCTTCGGAGATTCGGTCGAGTCGTTCAAGTTCTTCTGGAAGCAGGTTGATCTCCACAGCGGCACAATTCTCGTGAACTCGCTTTGGGGAGTCCGCGCCGGTGATGACGGAAGTAATGCCAGGTTGTGCTAGGCACCATGCCATGGCAATTTGACTGGGAGTCCGCTTGTGAGATGCCGCAATATCAGTGACAACTTGAATGACTTCGTCCACCGGGCGAGTCATCGCTCGACGATAGTTGTACGGGCCCCTTTGCCAGGAAGTACCTGCTGGCGGCGGCTGACCGTATCGATACCGCCCTGATAATAAACCTATTGCAGTGGTCGCGAATACTGTCACTGACATCGATTGTTGTTGACAGAACGGAATGATTTCGTCTTCAATGCGCCGGTCCAATATACTGTAGCACAGTTGGTGGCAAACTGGCTGAGCCAAGTGGTGATCTTGGCAGATCGAAATGGTACGCGACAGACGCCAGCCTTCAAAGCGACTTACTCCTACGGTACGGACTTTTCCCTGCTGTATCAAATCGTTCATGGTGGCGAACGTCTCGTCGAGGGGTGTGTCGGGATCCGGATAGTGACACATGAAAGTGTCCAGGTAATCCGTGTTGAGTCTTTGCAGGCTCGCTTCTACTGATCGTAGGATTTCACCCCGTGAAAGTCCGCCACTTCCATCCACACCGACTTCCGGTGTGCCAACCTTGGTGGATATGACATATTGATCTCGCCGGCCACGAACCGCTTGTCCCACGATCTTCTCCGAATAGCCGTCCCGGTAGATGTTTGCACAGTCGAGATAGTTGCACCCCAGTTCTGCTGCTGCGTGAATTGCGGCGATGCAGCTCGACGCGTCCGGATCGGAACGGAACGCGGTACCCAAGCAGATTCTCGAAACTTTCAGATCAGAAGTACCTAACTGTTCGTATTGCATTTGCTATCTTCGCTTGGACAGATATTGGATGAAGTTTCCACAGGCCTTTGTCGAAAAACTAACGGCATCGCATTGTACAACCGCTTTGGAAGACCATCGTGCCGATGTTCCGAAAATGCCTAAAACGGTTTTTCAAGTGCCTGGCGAATCCATTCTACACTTTGACGCGGTGCCTCTGCGTAATTGTAAAAGGCAACCGAGTCGGCGCCATGTTCAAGTGCCGTATTGACGTAGTCGGACAGCACGTCGGCGGACCGGATGGCAGTTCCCATGCCAGGGCTGGTAAACCCTAGCCGAAAAACAACCTCTAATTGTTGATGTGTGCCAAGAGTTCGTTTAGCGGCACTTGTTAATTCGATGACTCGCTCGAGTGGCTCACCGTAAGTCCCCACGATGACGATGTCGATTGCGGGACTTGAATTGCCGACGAGTTTCACGCCCCTAGGTTCGGCGATCTGTCGCAGGTCCTGCAGCAGAGTTTCTTCCGTGCGTCGGAAATAAGCTTCGTAGTCAACAAGAGCTGCGAGTGGTTGACGAAACTCGTCAATCGTCGATGGTAGTTCGGCTGGGACCTCAGGAGCTGCCTCGAAATACCGAATCAGATGGTCACGAACCGCAGCCTGCACCGAGTCGACGTCGACACCAGCATCCTTTGCACTACGGATATCGGCCGAATTGAAGCTTAGACTCAGCAGCCATTCCTCGAGATCACGAAGGTGGATGCCGTTGCGTTCGTGGTGATGTCCGCTGACCCAGGTCGAACCATGGGCGCGGTTTCGATAGTTGGGCGCTTCGAGTAAAACGGAGTGTAAGTCATAATTTTTCGTTAAATCATCGATGAGCGCCGCGACATAGGCTCGGGCGTCGGGGTGTCCAGGACTCAATGCATGAGGATAGGGATCCCCAAACACATTGTGAATCGTACATTCGGGATAAGCGCTGCCAAGCGTCGTGTTGTGTAGGCAGACCGTCCAGGCCGAGATTTCCATCTGGGCTTGGGAAGCCGCTGTGCAAATGTCACCAAACAGATTGGTCGAATCACAGAGAGATGACACGGGAGGCCGGATTCGGCTGTCAGTCCAGACGGTTTCGTCAGGTTGAAAGTAAGCGACACCATCTTCGAGCAAACGTACTTTTTTCTCAGGACTATGAGGATGTAAGAAAAAGCCAGCATGGTAGGCACTGACCAGGTAAAGTCGGCGTACACCCAAGCCTCGGACGTAGTCCATCAATTCTTGATACCCTTCCTCGGCAAAGCACCAAGGGTATATGTAGAGGCCAGCGGGTGTCATTCCGGCAGTTCTCCTAGGGAGTTTGTGGAGTGCAGTTATCTAGATGAGGAACAGCTCCTCGTCGAACGTTCTTGGAGATTCATTCTTGATTGATTCTCCAACGTCGCAGTCCAATATACAGATTCCTGTATGTTGCCATAGTACAGAATCTCTCTGTTCACACAGTTGTGTCTTTGTCCAGGCAACCCGTACTGTTATTCCTTTGTGGGAGGTGTTTTGCGTCTAGTGATGACAGCTTCTCGTCTCTAAAAAATCTACTGGTTCTACGTGGTGATGAGTTGCGGCACTTTTATGGAAACCGTTTGAAAACGACGTTTGATTCCGAGCTCGCTGTATGTTCGAGTTGAAACGTCAGTTGTTTTCAAGAGTTTCACTTTTAGAAAAATCGTCAGACGGCGAACCATTTAAGAAAAGCCGTTCTCGTGGACGACAATGACTCATGGACGCCAATGAAAAAGATGTTTTCTCATGCGTCCTGTTGGATCGCTCGGTTTGGTTATTGCCAGGGCTCATCCCAGTATTCTGGCCAGATGGCCTTGCCTGGGTGCGGAGCGTTCGGGTGCCACAAGTCCAGGGGCTGAACGGTCAAACGTCGGTCGTTGTCTTTGTTAAGCTCTTCTGGGAGTGGTTTGATTTGGCCTGGCACACCCATCACCAATGACTCAGGCGGTACATCCTTGACAACGAGGGCCCCGGCCGCGATGAAACTTCGCCGGCCGATACGAACCCCCGCCATGATCGTCGATCCTCCGCCAATCATGACGTTGTCTTCAATCGTGGCGCCTTGGACAGTTGCGTCACCAGTATGTCTCCCAGGCAGACGATCATTCAGAAACGTTACTCCCGGGCCCACGAACACATGATCGCCGAACCAGGTGCGCGAAGGAATGTACACATTGGACATGATGCGCACACCGTTTCCCATGCGCACAATTCCCTCGATACACGAATGATTCATGATGGTGCAATAGTTGCCCATGCGGACCATGGCGCGAATCACGGTATAGTGTGCAGTTTGTAAATAATCTCCTGTGTGCACATCACCGTAGATGAGCGTGCCCTTGCGTAAGATCGATTTACGGCCGATCGTCGTACGACCGGCGTCCGGATGATAACGAAAACCAACACGTACGTCGGGTTCGATCAGAGAACCTTCGCCGACGTCGGCGTTATCCAGGTTGGTTGCGCCTTCGCTAGTGTCGATTGAATCTGGCACGGATAGTGTTCCAATTCTTCAATAAACGTTTTTTCGATAGTCAACTTGGTGACTGACCGGCTTAACCATCGGTTCGTGTAACAAGAAGGTTATCGCTGGATCCAGATATGTTTTGGAAAGGTCGCCAGACCATAGTGCGGATTTGGTTGGTGGTAAATGCTTTCGATGGAAGCAAAGAGATGTTTACAAGCGATATTGGTTAAGGAAAACGTATCGTAACTCATCCCCGTTGGCAACCTCGACCGAGTGGTGTGTATCTTTGGGGATCATGATCACGGTCGGTGACTGCACGGTACGAGGCTGGTCTTTTAGATAAATCGTGGCTGCACCTTCTTAGATGAAATAGCACTGGTGAAATTCATGATGGGCTGCTGGTGTCTTGTGAATCGGACCTTTCAATTCAATATGGCCCATTTGCATTCCATGAATTTCATCCTTCTGAATCAACCAGTGAAAATAAGCCTCGCCCGGTTCTGGTTGTTCGTAGGGTTCTGCTTCGGACAGAGGTCGTACGCCTGATTGTGGCAAGTTGGTCACGGTAATTGTTCTTCTTGAGTGTAAACGGAATGGTATCTTTCAATATTTATTACCCTGTTATGTGCGATGATAACTTGCGTTGACCATGGGGTACAGCCGG
Organism: Pirellulaceae bacterium; assembly: GCA_022448645.1. The sequence goes on along the minus strand of JAKVBZ010000079.1, from coordinate 5,552 downwards.
GCATGGTGCCAGAAAAGTCCATCGCATCAATTGCCATGGTAATTCTGGTCTTGGATCGTCGACGCGCCACCATGACGGCAATATTGTTGTTAAAGTTGGGATAAAAAGCGAGTGAAGTGAATGACAGATATCCAAAGATCGAAGCGAAACTGTTAGATGGTATGGGCAGTTTGTCCGTCAGCCGTGACTCTCACGAACCTACTCAGTCTGCCCTGCAAATCCTCTTATGTTTCCCGCCATTGGAAGATCACACCAAGCATTTCTTTTTCACGGCGGTAGATCATTTCGTAAGCTTCGGACATTTGAGTATATGGAAACCGATGTGTGATCAATCGTTTGGGTTCCAGGCATCCGTCGGCCATCAGCGATAAGATGAATTCGCATTCACGATGGCGGTTAAAGCGTTGTTGGTCATTGGGGTACAAATAACCGGGCTCTCCAGAAACGGCGATCAGCGAGATGCCTTTTTGATAGAACCAACGCATGTCTAGAGGGTTGAAGTCCAGCGGTGGTTCGCCACGCCCTGGCAGAGCTACAATCGCGACCCGTCCACCGGGTCGGATTACCTCGACAGAAGTTTGATAAGCGGACCATGGGTTGGCCGTTTGAATCACAAGATCAATACCGTTGCCGTTGGTCAGTTCGTCCAGCTTGGCTGCAAGCTCGGGGTCGTTCGACATGAGCGAGGCATGTGCACCCATTTGCTGGCTCATTTCGAGCCGGACCGGACTGTTACCTAATCCGATGACGCGAGCGCCGAACTGAGATCCTAAGGCGACAGCGCCCAAGCCAAGTACTCCCAGGCCAACGACGGCTACATTTTCTCCCGGCTGGTACTGAGCTTTGCGGTAGCAAAGCGAACTGAGTGCATACAGCCAACCATAGACAGCGTCCTCGTTGTCCACTCCATCGGGAACCTTGACGATGTTGGCCGACTCTCGCGCCACATAGTCCGACTGATGGAATAAGTTCCCGACGACGCGGTCACCCACTCGAAAACGTTTGACCGCATCGCCAACTCCGCGAACCAATCCAAGGTTGCTGTCACCTACTGGGCGTGGATAGTTCGGCGCTTCTGGAACCTTCTCAGCTCCTTCGTAATTTCCCCGATCCGTGCCGATCTTCAACGCTGATATTTGTGTTTCCACCCAGATCTGATCGGGCAAAAGGTTTTGTGTTTCCAACGGCTGTTCTTCAATCCGCAAGTCGCGCGGACCGTACAGTATTGCGATTTTCATATGTGTAGTCTCAGGGTCCCAAGATCACAAAGGAATGAACAATGTGTACGGGATATCATAGAACGATGTCATGCTGTTTAAAAGAAGTCTCACGATCTTTCGTTCGGTTGCATGTTGTTTGCTTCTAGTATATAGATTGATGGTGAATTCAAACTTCTTCATCGCCATTTAAGGGCCGTTGTCCTCTTTCCACATGCTGGAAGTACTCTCTAAAGAACGAATCATTGCACCGCCGGGATTCAACCGTTGGAAGGTTCCGCCGGCCTCGATTGCGATTCATCTTTGCATTGGTTCGGTGTACGCCTGGAGTATATTTAATCCTGCTTTGGTGAAGATTCGCGGCGTCGTCGGAAGTGCTGCGGATGACTGGTCCTTGTCCCAGGTAGTATCCGTCTTTACGGTGGCAATCGTTTGTCTCGGTCTTTCCGCTGCCGTGGCTGGCAGTTGGTTGGAGTCGGTGGGACCACGAATGGTCGGGACGATTTCCGCATTTTGTTGGGGTGGCGGATTTTTTGTGAGCGGCTGCGCTCTGCTCACGCATCAGCTGTGGTTGCTTTATCTCGGCTATGGTGTTTTGGGGGGATGCGGCCTCGGTTTGGGCTATGTATCTCCTGTGAGCACACTTATCCGTTGGTTCCCTGACCGTCGAGGGATGGCAGCCGGCATGGCGATTATGGGATTTGGTGGGGGCGCTATGATTGCCGCGCCACTCAAAGAATACCTCATTAGGATCTTTTACCGTGCTCCGGACTACTTGGGGATTGCCAGCGAAATCGAGCTAAAAACGGAAGGGGGCCGACGTTTTGTGGAGGTGGCTGGCCAATTGCGTGAAGTCGTGCTTATTAGTGCCAACGACGTGTCACAAATGTTGGTACCAGGAGCCCCAGGCGTCTATGCGGTGGATACTGGCAGCATCGGTGTGGCCGAAACCTTTTTTGTGCTGGGGGCCGTCTACTTTTGCATCATGATGATCGCCGCTTTTTCATACCGTGTTCCCGCTCCGGGTTGGAAGCCAGCAGGATGGCAGGAAACGGACGAAGCTACCCAACAGGAATCGACCAGCTCCCACGACGTGGGCATTGATGAATCACTTCGGACGCCACAGTTTTATTTGATTTGGATCGTACTTTGCTTTAACGTCACGGCAGGTATCGGTGTCTTGGGCGTTGCCAAAACAATGATGACTGAAATTTTTGGCACGACCTTACCCCAAGTGGTGAACGAGAATTTCGCGGCATTCTACGTATTCATGATTAGTGTCTTCAACATGGCGGGGCGTTTCTTTTGGGCTAGTGTTTCTGACTTCATTGGGCGCAAGACGACATATACGCTGTTTTTTATCTTGGGAATTGTCTTGTACTTATCGATTCCACTTACGGCCTATCAAGTTAGCGCGTCGCCAGCCGTGGTCTGGTTGGTCGTTTTCTACGCTGCCACGATGGTCATCTTTACAATGTATGGAGGTGGCTTCGCGACGATTCCCGCCTACTTATCCGATTTGTTCGGTACACGTTTTGTGGGTGGCATTCATGGTCGCACGTTGACGGCATGGAGCGTTGCGGGGGCGTTAGGGCCCTGGTCCATCACCTGGTTTCGTCAACGTTCGGTACGGTCGGCGATTGATGATTTGGTGCAGCAAGTAGAGCCAGAACGATTTCGCCAGGCATTCGGAGCTACGGTGGGTGAGCTGGACACGTTGGTGGACGCCAAGACAGTCACGATTTCTCGACTCATGGAGATTGCCCCGTCCGGTACGATAGATCCATCAAGTACTGTCTACAATTCGACCATGTTTGCGATGGCAGGTTTGTTGGTGATTGCACTCCTGGCCAATCTTTTGATTCGGACTGTAGATCCTAAACATTATCTAAAGGAGGATTAGTTTCGGCTTCCAAGCCGAGCTGGCGTCCGATGTCGTTCCTTTAAGCATGTGTCGACATGTCGTCCACACCTCAACGATAAGCTGGACCAACGGGTTTGAGTGAACTACGCCATTCAGCAATTGCCGAACTATGAATCACTGAATTCACAGTTTGATTCTGTCTGCATGACTTCGGACCCTGCCAGGCGACCGCTGGTGATTGCCCAGGCGATATGCAGCCCATGCCCGAACAGGATCTGGCCACCAAGTCCATTTTGGCCTACTGCAAACAATCCTGGAATCGTCTGGCCCGATTCGTTGAGTACTCGCATGCGGTGATCGATCATCGCTCCACCTTCTGTCGTTGTGAAGTAGGCTTTGACTGGTCCGAGCAGGACCCAAGGGCCAGAATGTAACGTCGTCTGATCGTTCGTTCGACCGAACTCGTCTTTGCGCTGGCCCTCGACATAGTCATTGAAATTCTGAATAGTCTGTCGCAGCTCAGTGAGAGGCAAAGCCTCGGCAAATGCTTCGAGAGTTTCGGCTTTGCGGGCAACATCAGCACGCAGTCGGAGGTAGTCAGCGACGTAGGCATAGGCGATGTCGGGTGCGGTTGAAATGAAGTGAGGCCACTTGGCATAACGATTTACAAGACGTCCGTCCAACAGGATGTAGGCGATCTTGTCTGGCTGACGGGCTACCGCGATCTCGCGTTCCGGCCAAGTTTGCTCGTTGACAAAACGGTGGCCGTGTTCGTTGATCAGGATCGCGCCGTCCTCAAAAAGAGAATCCTCCGGATGCTGCCACGTGACCAACAATTGTTTGATCATGCGACGCATTAGCCATTTCGGCGTCCATTGCGCAAGACGGCCAAAGAGGCGGGCCTTCCATCCACTGGTCGGCAACCATTGTCGAAATGGTTGCGAGCTGTTGGGGATGAAACGTAATTCCGGACCGTAGGTTACGTCCATGTTGACCAATGCCGCCCCAGCCTGACTCGCCAGCTCGTGTCCGTGTCCGCTGGCATGGGGGTTAATGCCTTCGATTTCTCGGAAGCGTTCGCCCTTGAACCGGGCCAACATTTCACCATTGTTGGCGTAGTCTCCTGCTGCGAGGATGACACCTTTCCTTGCAGCAAATGAAACAAGTTGTCCATTCACTCGTGCTGTGACACCTGTTACACGGCCTTTTTGGCGGTTTAATCGTTCAACGGTTGCATCACAGATCAAACGTCCTCCGTGGTGCTGCAAAGCGATTTGTAGAGTCGCCACGTAGGCCTTGGCACCAGGAACGACATTGTGCATTCGCGGCACTCGGTTTGGTGGTTCGGGGCTTGGTCCCACAAAGGACAGTCCCAGGCTCGTGAGCCACTCCCAGGTTTTGGCGGCCTCGCTGAGAAAAAAATGTCGCAGCGGTTCGTTGTTGCGCTGCTCAATTTCCGGTGGTGCGAAAAGGCCTGCGTCCTCAGCGTGATCATCTACGGAGTCCTCAATCCCCGCAGCTTGTTGCATCGTCGTCCGCGCCGCCGTGAATGCTCCGATTGCAATTCCGGTCGTACCGCCCGGTTGTGGCATTCGCTCAAGAACCAGCACCTTGCCACCAGCTTCGGCCGCCGAACAGGCTGCAGCCAGTCCACTTCCCCCAGCGCCTATGACGATGACGTCAAAAGAATCCATAGTTGCTTATCTTGTGCTGTCTTTGAACAGGATCGCTACAAAAGGGTTTGCATTTTAGCCGATGCGGCGGAAGGCCCTCGGAGCCATCGTTTGTATTTACGTTGTGATTACACGTAACAGTCTCTTGACCGGATCATAATATTGGTCGACGACGCGTTCTTTCAACAGAATGATCGCATTGTCAGTGATCGTGATGCTTTCCGGGAAAACTTCGGTGCAACACTTAGTAATATTACAATAACCGACTCCTAATTCATTCTCTAGAATCCCGAGGCGATTATCTTCATCGAGTGGATGCATTTCGAGGCCTGCGGCACGCACAAAGAATCGAGGACCACCGAACTCTTCTTTTTTGTCGTGCTCTCGCAACACGTGACAGATATTTTGACACAGGAAGCACTCAATGCACTTGCGGAATTCCTGTATGCGATCTGCCTCATCCTGCGAGAAGATCGGTTCTTCGCCGGTCTCCTTCATTTTCAACGGAGGAATCTTTTTGTTGACGTCGAAGTTCCAGGAGGCGTCGCAGGCAAGGTCTTTTAAGACCGGAAACGACTTCATCGGCCGTACAGTGATTGGTTCTCCGTCAGGATAATTGTCTAGGCGATCCATGCACATCAGCTTTGATTTGCCATTCACTTCACCGCCACACCAACCGCATTTTCTGATTTGCAATTCCAACGTACTGTGAGGTCCGCAGCGTGGATGGCCCGAACGGCATCGAGCACCACCATGCCCGGTGCGACCGGAACTGCATATTCCACCATCTGGTCCGAC
>JAKVBZ010000078.1 GCA_022448645.1 Pirellulaceae bacterium | reverse complement strand
CCAAATGCCGAAATTCATTAAAAACAACTTATTCTGAGAACTTCTAGATACGAAAAAGTTCTTGTATTTAGAGTTGAATTTTGAGATACTAAGGCTGTGGATCGACAATGTTGAGTTTTCTCGGCCAAACCTTCGGCTGGGCGGTAAATGCGTAAAATCACACAAAAGTTGTCATCCTAAGCGACTGGAAGAATCTTCATAAAACCTTCTCGTATCAAATACGGGGGGGGCACTGCGATTTCTCGGAAGCATCACAACGAATGGAATTCGATACTCGGCACACGTAAGGCGCTGAGTTTGCACGAGAGGTAAGACGATGAATCATCTACCACACAACCTGCTTCCAAATGACGGAAATTTCTCACCTCGTCGAGAATTCCTCAAAAATTTTGGTCTAGGGTTTGGAGCCTTGGCGTTTTCGTCCATGTTGGCGGAGGATTCTAGGGCCTCATCGTTCACACACGATGCCGTCCGTGACATGTCGGCTCGGCTGACCCATTTCGCTCCGAAGGCCAAATCGGTCATCTTTCTGTTTCAAAACGGCGGGGCCAGCCAGATGGATCTGTTTGATCCCAAGCCGGAATTGACGAAGCGGAACGGTCAGAAAGCTGCAGACGTTCGTGGCGGAAATGCCGACGTGCCCAGCAATGAACCGCTGATGGGTACGGCCTTTAAATTTCGCCAACACGGTGAGTCGGGCATTGAATTTTCAGAATTGGTACCTCACTTGGCGTCCGTGGCAGATGACCTGTGTGTGGTGCGTTCGATGTACAGTAACGATCCCAACCATCCGGGTGCGACTTACATGATGTGCACGGGCAATAACCGCCCCGGCCGGCCCACGTTGGGAGCCTGGTGCGTGTATGCCTTGGGTAGCGAGAACCGAAACTTGCCTGGCTATGTGTGTCTGCGGGATCCGGGAATCTTTCATTCGGGCGGGGCCATGCAGATCACCAACGGTTGGCTGCCTGCCCAGTTTCGCGGCACCGAATTGCGGACCGAAGGTGAACCGGTTCTCAATCTGAATCCTTACGCACCACGTCCGGATGGCGTGCAGCGGAATAATTTGGCTTTCCTGGAAAAACTCAATCGCTTGCAACAAGAGCGTTATCCGACCGAGTCCGTACTCGACGCGCGCATTCAGAATTATGAATTGGCGGCGCGCATGCAATTGCATGCGTCCCCCGAATTGGATCTGTCGAACGAAACAGCAGCTACCGAAAAACTGTATGGAATGGATCGCGAAGAGACGGCGACCTACGGGCGCCGGTTGCTCTTGGCTCGCCGCCTGGTGGAACGAGGTGTGCGTTATGTGATGGTCTTGTCGCCTGGCTCGCACAATGTCTGGGACCACCATGCGAACCTCAACACTGGCCTGCCTGCTATTTGCAATCGGACGGACCAACCATCCGCAGCACTGATTACCGACCTCAAACAGCGAGGCTTGCTGGACGAAACTTTGGTGGTCTGGACTGGTGAGTTTGGGCGCACACCCACCTCACAAGGCGGATCCGGACGTGACCATAGTCCACACGGTTTCACCTTATTGATGGCTGGTGGAGGACTCAAACCGGGATTCGTCTATGGTGCTACCGATGAGATCGGCTACAAAGCCGTCGAAAACCGCGTTAGCGTTCCCGATTTGTTCGCCACGCTTCTACACCAGCTTGGCCTGGATCATGAACGCCTAACCTATGACGTTCATGGAATCGAAGAAAACGTCACCGACACAAAAGTCAATCATGCTCGTGTTGTCTCTGACTTGTTGGTCTAAAACAAGCTTCATCTGAATGGATGAGTATCTACTGTTTTGCAACCGTTTCTCGGCGGTGCGCATGCTTCGTTTTCCGTCTATCCGCAGGCGCCGGCGCAGACCCAGAATCATTTTTATTGTGTTAACGCATGGGCTACTCGGGCCCCCAGCCAACCAAACAAAGTGACTCTGACATCTACTTCCATGCAATGGTACGATGGATCATTCAACATGGTTCAAAGGGCCAGCACATGCGATTACTACAAAACACATTGACCGTTTATCTACACACTCACCTTTCCGCAGTTGCGGTTCTCATGGTTGGGCTCATCGGCTCGGCGTGCGGTGCTGAACCATCGGACGCACAACAGGCAGACGCGCTAGTTACCCCAAATCGGCTTGTGCTGGCAAATGACGATTTGCAAGCAGAGTTCGATCCGAACAGCGGCGCGTTGGTACGACTTCTCGCCAAGCAGACCAACTGGCAAATCCAGCATCGTGAACCACTGGGTCGTAGTTTTCGTTTGTTGGTCCCGATTCCAGGCCGCCGAAATCATCCAATCATCGGACTTCAACAACCTTCTCCTGTGATTGAACATGATGCCACGAACCACAAAATCACATTCACCTGGCAGAACCTTAAAAGCAAACATGCTGGTGTACTGGACATTCAATTCTCTGCTTCCGTAGCGCTCACCGACTTGGGACTATCGTTTACCGCAAATCTGATCAACCACTGCGACCACGTTGTGGAAAATGTATGGTGGCCTTATTTGGGTGAGGTTAGCGTACCGGCAGACGCCGAACGTGTGGAAGCATTGCACATGAGTTACATGATGATGATAAAGAATCCCGTGCATCCAGTGTTTCAATCGAATGCAGGCTACTGGGGTACCGATTATCCGCAGCAATTCATCCACACCCCGCGCTCGCCGTTTGTGCTTATCGATTCCGATGCAAAAAAAGGTTTGTACATGGGTTACCACGATGCGAGCGTCCAGCAGATGGTCACATTTTCTTTGGGGCTCAAACCGGGCCACGAGAGAACGGACTTTCTGTTTTCGGGGGTGGCTCCGGATCGTGAGCAATTGTCCGGCCAGCCAGTCCACAGGGAATTGTCTGCGATCCATCACACCTACGCAGCTCCTGGAGAGCAGATGTCGCTGGGACCCATTGTCGTACGTCCATACCAGGGTACGTGGCATGCGGGGATCGATACCTACAAACAGTGGCGCAAGGCGTGGTATCAGACACCGAAACTTCCGGGTTGGGCTCGAAAAGTTCACTCATGGCAGCAACTGCATATCAATTCGCCAGAGGATGACTTGCGTGTTCGCTACCGAGATCTGGTCCAGTATGGCCAAGACTGCGCGGAGCACGGAGTGCAAGCGATCCAGCTCACCGGTTGGACCGTAGGGGGCCAAGACCATGGCAATCCATCCCACGACGTGGACCCGCGTTTGGGATCGCGCGATGATCTTGCCTGGGCCATTGCCGAGATTCAAAACCTGGGTGTCAAGATGATCATGTTTAACAAGTTCACTTGGGCCGATCGCTCCACCGAACGGTTCCGTAGCGAATGGTTGAAGCACGCCGTAAGGGATCCGTACGGCGATTATTACTTGCATCCCGGCTACCAGTATCAGACTCCAGCTCAATTCGCTCATATTAATACTCGGCGATTGATACCCATGTGTCACGCGAGTGCGGCTTGGCGAGACATCGCGGTACGTGAATTCAAGAAGTCGATCGCACTGGGGGCAGATGGTGTGCTCTATGACGAGAACCAACATCATGGCGGCGCCCGATATTGCTTTTCGGGAACGCATGGCCACCACCAGCCCGCGCATACATTCTCTGGGGATTTGCCATTGGCCAGGATGCTGCATGGTACAGCCGCACAAAAGAAACCCGATTTTCTCATCGCCGGCGAGGGATCCTATGACCTGCAGACCAATGATTACGGACTGTGCTACATCCGCACCAGCAAGGACCATATCCCTTTGCATCGTTACATTTCACCAGACACGCAGATCATGACAGCGATCTTTGGCTACAACGATCGGCACCAGATTAATCAAGCGTTGATGTACCGTTACCTCCTGAGTTACGAACCGAGGAATTATAAGGGACGGTTGCAGGAGTTTCCGCTGACACTGGCCTACGGCAAGCGTGTCGATGCGCTGCGCCGCCGCTATGCGGACTTGCTGTGGAATGCCGAATTCCGCCATACGATGGAGGCAGAAGTCACCTCGGGCGACCAACCCTATGATCATTACTCGGTGTTTGTTGACCGAGCATCCCATCGCCGGGCGGTCGTCGTCATCAATCCGGCTGCGGATACGGATGTGGATGTCGCTTGCGCACTGACGGCCGTCACTCGGTTAGTTTCGGTAACTCCAGAGGACCCCGAGCCGCAAGTCAGCGATGGCCGGGCAACAGTGCCGGCGTTGTCGGCCGTCGTGTTCATGGAGAGCCGGTAGACATACTTGGCAGCTTGGATTGGTTGACCGCCTCGACACCATCAGTCACATGTTCCTGTTGCAAGGAACTGCCTTCTCTTCAATCTCGGAACGCAAACGAAAACAATTCTGCGTTAAACAGACGAAACCGTAAGACGACAGGTTGTCCGGCCAGCGAGCTCACGTCGGTTGTCTCTCCGAAACGGACCACGTGCCGCAAGTGGTCACCGGTCAGCGGTGCCGAAGTTGGCCATGTGGCCAGTCGGTTCAATGACATATCGAGTATTTCGACCACCATCTTTCCATCCGGTTTTACGTTGGCGTTCAGTTCCAGTCGCCGGCCGGCAAACTGAATGGGTACGGTCGTGATCGTGCCGCCCTCAGATGGACCGTCGGCCGATACAAAACGGTCCTTCTGCCAGGTGGCCAGTCCAATACCTCCGTCACTCTGTGTGTCTGGATGAATGTCTCCACCGGGGTTGGGGCCAGCGTGGGTATAATGTGTGGCCCAATAGTACATCCAGACTTCGTCCTGATGATCGAACGCATAGCTATGAGTGCTCAACATACCACCTTCCCAGCTGCCCGGCTTGCCAAGTTCGATGGCCGGCATACGGTAGGGGCGCTGCCAATGCTCCAGGTCGCGCGACACGGCCAGTTGAACTTCAATCGGACCTTCTTGATTCCCGACGTTCGGTATGTTGACGGTGGCCGTCATCATCCAGGGAAAAGCGATCAGGCAACTTTCCGCAGCGTACGCACCGCTGCCATAGATTTCGGTGCGCATCACGTTCGGATTATCGGGAAACTGAAGCAACGGGCGAACTTTTTCGGCTCGGATGCGACTGCCGAAATCATCACGACGATCCGCCACTAGCGCCGGTTGTGGCCGGGACCAATGATCGAAGTCGGGGCTGGTCGCGGTCCAGATGGTTCTGCGCCGTCGTCCCAGGACAGGCATCACCTGTTTGGCAAACGTCACGAAACGCTGGTTTGACCGGCTCCAACAGGCCGTCACGACATCGTCCACATAGGAAATCGGCAAGAAGGCGTCCGGTCGCATGTCGGTCCAGTGCAAACCGTCCGGCGAGACCATAGACAGATAACCCCGATCAGGATCAAAGCAAACCATTTTGTAGCGGCGTGCTGGATTCGGATCCCTCGGATCCTTCATCACACTGGGGAGCAGGCGATGGGTGACGACATTGTGAGGTTGGCCATTCTTGGCGCGGAGAGTACCCCGCAGCGACTTGTCCCAGTGGATACCGTCGGTGCTGGTGGCATAGTGAGTGACGATGCCGTCAAAGTATTCACTCGCCTGGCTGGGATACCACATCTTGAAGATCTTTTCGTCAGCGTCGTAAAAAACCGTGCCGCCTTGGTAGATCGCGTTCCCCTCAAACGGTTGATCAGCGACCAACAGCGGCCTATCGGACCGTTTACTCGCAGGGTGCAGGGTGAAGCTAATACCTCGCACTTCGTACACCAATTCGCGGTCAATGAACAATTGCGCCCGGTTGCCCACGTGGACAACCGTCTTTTGCGGAATGCCATGGACGAATGCTGGAAAGAGCCACGAACCGATCCACAACGCAAGAATCGTTGGGTAGAGTGTGTAACATCTGCGGATCATCGGTTTATACTTCACGATTCATCACGATTGAGTTCAAGCAGCAACTCATGCTGCAACGGAACTTTGACCAAAAACGGTGTCGTTGACACGTCACTGTAAATCGGCGGAACGGTAAGGCTACTATTTTCATGTTGGGAATCGTAACCGACTTGCACCACCACTACCTTGTATTCGCCAGCGGGAATCGGTTGCGTACTGGACATACGAGTCATGTGGAATTGACCGCCGCTACCCGTGATGGCCATTCCAACAGGAAGCTCCTCATCCTCGAGTGTAAAATACACAGTCACACCTTCAAGCGGTTGACCATCCAGAGTCACCTTTCCGACTAACGGACGATACGCAGATGAACAACTGGCGAGCGTCAATGTAAGCAGAAAGATGATGGGTGATGTTTTAGCCACTGGAAGTTTCCCTAACTCTCGACGTGCGAGCCATTCATTGATTTGATTGTATTCTACAACACCATCATCACTCCACCTACCGACGCTAGACAGGAAATTCGTTGAGGTGGATAATGAGATGATTGAAACTGCAAAATATCCTCCGGATAAAGAGAGAGTCTGTTGCACGATTACAAGCTTGCAATTCGGTTAACAAATAGCTCACCACATTCACGTCGTGGTTTTACGTTAGTGGAGCTGCTGGTGGTGATCGCTATCATTGCGATCCTGATTGCGCTTTTGCTACCGGCGGTTCAGGCGGCGCGTGAGGCAGCTCGACGAGTCCAGTGTACGAATCAGCTAAAGCAACTGGCCCTGACTGCCCAAAACCATGCCAGCACGTTCGATGGGGAACTGCCGCCGCTGGTACAGACCACTCCTGAAATGACCATCCCTATTCTGATGGTCATTTTGCCCTATATGGAACAAACCGAATTGTATGATGTTGCCTACGACCATGCAGTTGCAACAAACAGGCCCATCTGGGAAATCAATAACGTTCCCGGCTATCCCATGGCAGCTGGAGACGACGATTTTTGGGATAAGTATGGTTCGGTACCGCAATATCGCTGTCCATCAGACTACAGGATCACCGAACTGACTGGGCGCCAGGGCGTAGGACACGACTACAGTAGCTACGGAGCAAACTATCTACTGATGGGGCGCGAACGGCCCCCGTTGGCCGAAGGTTGTTTTTCTCCCATCATGAGTTGCCCGCGCAACAAAAGCTGGAAGAGCAAATACAGAATTGGCACGATCCCGCACGGTACCTCGCACACACTCATGTTCGGAGAAATCGCTAAAGATCCGTTTGAAGTGGACTGGACCATGCCGGCGTTGGCGCAAATCAATTCCGGTTCGCTTTACTCAGCCTTGTTCGGTTTTGTCTTGCCTCAATCGCTGACCAGCCAACCGCATTGGATAAACATTACACAAACAGCACTGCTGCCTCCCACCAGCGCGGATGGTGCGGACCCGCCCGAACACTGGTATTTTCGGGCCTGTACGCCACACGAAAATCTCTGGATCGGCGCCCTCGCTGACGGTAGTGTTCGCACCGTCGATGTCACCATCGACGACGCCCTGTGGGTGGACTTGCTGAACCCTGACGACCGAGATCCAGTGGATCTTGAGTAAGGTCCTTTAAGCGACTGCTTGATTCCGATCTGTTAGTAACCTGTATGGCGTTGATTTATTCACGCATCCATTGGTCCACTCGTCCTGCACCGCCCACTTCATCCACAAGCTATGACGAAGCTCAATAACGTCAACACCACACTGTGAACGAGAACGGATTCTCAAAACCACCGTCATGATACCAGCTAACAAACCCACATAAAGCAAGACAGGGGTCAAGTGGAGTGAGGGTCACTTCCATCGCTCTTTGTCGGGGAATAGTATATGCATGCTGAAGCGCGCCAAATCAGGCGTGTAAAGTGATCCGTCGATATTCCAGCGCCTACGCCGGGCCGGCCCTTATTCAGGAACTACCGATGTTAAAAAACAACTGCCTACTAATCTCGACTTTGGCTTATCAATTGGCAGCGATCAATTTGTGCTGTATGGCGGATAACCCGCAGGTCGCGTTCAACGTACCGGTTGGTCAACGTCAGCTTTTCCTGGACGACATGGGGATTGCACAGCTGGACAACCTTAAGCGCACCATGCACCAGCCTGACAAGAAAGGTGCAGTCATTCGCTGTGATCCAGATCGCTCTGGACCGGACCAATACGTCATCCAGATTCACACACCGCCGATTTGGGACCCCAACGAACGAATCTGGAAATGTTGGACAACAACACCACGATCGGTAGGTGGGTATTGGGAGGCGAGCGCGTATTGGGAAAGCCAAGACGGATTGCATTGGACCAAACCGAACCTGGGGCAGTTCGAATTTGAGGGATCCAAGGCCAACAACTATATCTCCTTCGAGTTCCAAGAAAAACGTTATGGCCCACATTGTGTCGTTTACGATCCGACCGATCCTGATCCACAGCGGCGGTACAAGTCAGCCTTGCCTCCGTTCTGCATGGCCGTCTCGCCAGACGGTAGGCGATGGAAGGGACTCGACATTCACGTCCAAAACCGGGACACCTACACTTTTTCCTTCGACCAAAGTCGGCACTTGTTTATTGTCGCTTCACGGAAAGGTCACTGGTCGGATCGCAAAGTGATCTTGAGTACCAGTCGGGACTTTGAGAATTGGGACTTTCATGGCCTGATCCTCGAAGCGGACCAGCGAGACATGGAGATCGGATTAAAAAAGATTGAGGAACGATTCAAAGATCCAACGCTAAAAGACCCAGAGTACAACCGGCCACAAGACTACAACTCGCAAGTCTATCGGATGGGTGTATTCGGCTATGAGGGGTTATTCATCGGGCTGCCGATGATGTACTATCGCACGGCTCAGATGCCGCCGGGCTGGGAAGGGTTTGACGAAATGGACCTGCCTGAGCGGCTTCGCAAGGACACGGACCAAGGTGGTGACGCAACCGCCATTTTTGAGATTCAGTTGGCCTGTAGCCGCGACCTGCAGAATTGGAAGCGATTGGGAAATCGCCAGGCGTTCATTGGCCCGTCGCGCGTTGGCAGCGGAGCCTATGACACGCATTGCATCATGAACGGAGACTATCCGCTGGTGCGCGGCGACGAGCTGTGGTTTTATTACTCTGGAGCAAAGAGCTATGCCATCATCAGTGAACGACTATCCGATCAAGGAGCGATTTGCCTGGCAGTTCTTCGCCGGGACGGATTCATATCCCTTGACGCCGGCGATACGGAAGGGGTACTCGTTACGGAACCTTTTGTGTTCCAAGGAAATCAGCTGTTTGTCAACGTACATGCCCGCCATCAAGGAAAACTCATCGTGGAAGCGCTGGATGAGGATGACCATATGTTGGCACGCTCGGCGCCGACGACAGGTGATCAGCCTCGCGGGATGATCAGGTGGGAGCAGGGTGATGCGACAAACCTCGCCAATCGTACGGTTCGCCTCCGCTTTCGTGTCCTCAATGCAAGCTTTTATTCGTATTGGTGCGACCGCACCGACTCCCAAGAATGACAGGGAGAAAGGCTGGCTCGGCTGCCGAACCATGTGGCTGCGGGCGACTAGATTTGGCTACCGCCTGAATCGGTCGAATTACGATTCCTAACATCCAAGGAGTAATGAAACCGCTTTGAGCGTTAAATGCGTCCTGCTAGCCGAAAAATGGGTTTAGAACGACAAAGATTTCCTGGTCATCATTTTATTTTATTTTTCCTTCATCAAGGAGACTCCTGATATGAAACCAAAACAATCAGCCACGGTCCTGTGTCTTTGGGGATGGATATTGCCGAGCCTACTTGTCAGCGCGACGTGCGATGCTGCTGAGCTCAACGAACAAGTGGGCAGCAGCATTCGACTGATCGCTGACAATGTCGTTCAATTTGATATTACGATTGGCGGAGACGCATCTGAAGAGGTGCAAGGAACAGCCGCGACGCTCGCCGATTACCTGCAGCGGATCACGGGCAACGAAGTCAACGTCCAGACCGGAGACGGCACACAAGGTATCGCTGTAGGCGTGGCCAGTGATTTTCCGCTTCTGGGACTGGAGAACCAATTCGAATCAACAAATCCATTTCGGCGCAGCGAATATCTTCTCCGCACGCATTCTGACGGCCTGCAGGTCATCGGCGCCAGCCCCACGGCAGTGGAGTTCGCCATTTGGGACCTGCTCTTCCACCTGGGTCACCGTCAATTCCAGCCGGGCAAGAACTGGGACATCGTTCCACAAGTTGCCAATTTTGATTTGGCCGTCAATGACTTGAAAATACCAGACTATGAGTGTCGCGGCATTTTTTACCAAGGAGGATGGCTCCCTTCACGGAATCCCGAAATCAGCCAGTTCTTCATTCGAAACCGATTACAAAAGGAGGGAGTCATCTCCGTCGGGCATGCGTGGACCGGTATCATCACCGACTACAAAACCAAACATGGCCTGTCCGACATCCCGCGCGAGTTCTACCACGATGAGAGCTGGAACCTGTTAAACCTCGACAACCCTGCCGTGATTCAGATGATCGCCGATTACGTCATCGAACAATTCGAGACCGACCCCAGTACTTTCGTAGTCGGGATTGACCCTGACGATGGATATCGGGGTAGCAACAAGATGCAGGCTGAATTCAAAGCCGGCAACCACAGTGTGATTACTGATTACGTCGTGAACATGGCGAACCAGGTCATGCAAAAGGTTCGCGCTCATTTCAACGACGGTCGACAACGGCATGTCGGCATGTTGGCCTACTACTACCATGCCCCGCCGCCTTCGATCGACGTCGATCCGGACGTCATCATCCAACCGGCTCAGGCGATGTTTCAGGGGCCCTACACGTTTGAGGAGATTGTCACGGGCTGGCGAGAAAAGGCCCCGAACAATCGTCTGTTAACCTATGCCTACGGCGGTTATTACACAGGAAGACGGAGCCTTCCCAACGGCATTCCACATCCTCGTGACAAGGCTCATCGAATCGCCGAGCTGGATCGCAAGTTCGACTTCAGTACGTATTTGATCGACACAGGCCTTTCTCCGGGTGACAACCTCGTTCACTACATAATGGCCCACACACTGTGGGATACCGATACGGTGGAGCGGGTCGACGAGTTGCTGGATGACTTTTACGCTCGCAGCTTTGGCGAGGTACAAGTTCCCATGCGTCGTTTCTACGAGTTGTTCCTGCCCGATTCGAACATTCCCTACGGCCGGGCTCGAGTGGGCGCGATGTATCAGGCACTCGACGAGGCCTATCAGGGAGCCACAGATCCAGGTGTTCGTGGCCGGATTGAAGATCTCATCAAACATACCCGCTACGTCGAGATGTGGTTGGACTTTCAGGACTTCGTCGCGACCAAACCGACCAAGAGTGTAGGGCAATACGGAGAAGTCGATGCCGAACCCGAAATCCTTTTAGAGCTGCAACAAGCAACAACCGATTTGATGAAATTTATTTATCGCACCCGAGATAACTACATGGTGTCTCTGCGGATGGCCATGATCGCTGCGAACTACAAGTTCTGGGGCCAAACCCCCGACCCGGCCGCAGACAGCCTGCCCAGCTCAACGAACGCTACCTCGCATCCGTGGTGCGACGACACACCCTTCACGGAGGCGGATTTCCAACGATACCTGAGTGAGGGCATCGCCAACAATCGCTGATGGGTCGCACCAATCGTGAAGCATTCATCGTCCCATGATTTCGGGTGACTTAACGGTCGGCGCTGTAAGTGGTTAGCGCTGTTTGACAACCCCGATTCACTCGTCGGGGGGCTGTAGGCTCAGTTTTCGTAAAGAGTCTAAGACTGGACGGCCCTTAAATACGCACTTTTCATGCAAATCGTTGACAATACGGTTTTTCCTTGTCAAAATGAATGGTTCACTAGGTAACGTGTTGTGTGACTGGAAGTAACGGCTGTCAGTTACACTTTGACTCTGCCAGATAACCGCTCAAACTATTTGACCGCCAATGATGAGTTTGAAAATTTAGAATACGCAAAGCTAGCGGACTTGCAGCTTGATTTGTTGTTGGCGGAAAAGTCGTTTTTTTAAGATCGTTAACAAATCGTAGCTGGTGGTCCACTAGCTTTTTTTGTGCGGTGTTGACCCGCGCACTTTGAATGGTACTACGAGTAAAAATTTTCGAGGCGAACCTTTGAATATGCACTGCAACAGAATCCGTTTCGTGTCAGCAATCGTACTTGTGGGTGCGATGTTTGGCCTGTCCATTCCATCCTCGGCTATTGACGTTCTTTGGGATGGCGGAGGGGACGGTACGAGTTGGGATGACAACCTGAACTGGGTGGGTAACTCCGGGCCCGGCGATGGGGACGACCGAGGGGTTCTGGGGAACACGACTGTCAATCGTACGGTGACTGTCAACGGCTTTAGTCCGGACGAATCTTTAGGCTGGAACCAGTCCACCGGGGGTGGGGTGGTGAATAAGATACAACTCAACACCGACTGGATTCCGTCTCAATGCTGCCATCAAGATCTCAACTACACCAATACGACGGGTGATCCGAATGCACTAGTCCTGGATCTGAACGGTTTTCGGAGAACTCAATTGCAGGGCACATCACACGTCTTTCCACCAATGACCATTATGAGTTCCCAACCGGGCGGCGAGCTGGTTTACGCGCGGAAGATGGAGTGGACTACCAGTCAGGTCGTCGTCGGTGCTGACGTGACGATCCGCTCGGTATTCGGCGGATACAACAATACTTATAACGGTCCTAATGGTTATCTTACTTGGGATCCGACATCTAAGTTGATCATCGAAGGTGATTCTGGTGTTTTTACGGGAACCACTCGCGTCGGTGACCTGGACGTCATTAACCAACCAGGCGCTGAAGGTGGACTCTTTTCCAACAATGGTACGTTCGAGGTTCAAGGCGATGTGAACGTGGAGGTAGGCTCTCGCATTGATCTTCTGCAGGGCATTCCCCAACAGTTTCGACTCCACGGAAATATCACTGACCTCAACACGACAGGTGACTATACGAACGGACGTTTGGAATTCCAGGGACCGGGCGACGTCCAGCAAATCAACATTCACCGTACTTTGCAGAATTCGATCAACATCAAGGGCAACGCGAATGTAGAGCTTTTGCACGACTTGAATGCTTCGGCGAATACGGCCATTAATCCACATGAATCGACCTGGCTCACCGCCGGAACCATTGATCTGAACGGGTTTGATTTCCTCACGAACCAGCTGGTTGTGGGTGAAGGAACGGACATCATCTGGGGCGCTGGAACTGACAGCAGCGTGATTGATGTCACGGATGGATTGGGGAACATCGGGCAGTTCAATGTCCAGATCACGGACCAGGGCGGATGGAACTCCGGCAATGATTTTGTACTGTTCGACTACCACGGGGTGACAAAGGGCGTTTACGGTCCGATGCTCGGTTCCGTCAGCTTGCCTTCGGGATGGACACATGACGGTCTTTCCGACACCGGTACGCAACTTGTCCTGCTGAATCTAGTAGGTACTAGTGTGCCCTCATTAATGGATTTTGAATGGACCAATACGGGCTCCGGCGATTGGAACACGGGCAGTCATTGGAATCCAGCTCAGGTTCCCAACAGCTTAGCTGCTGCGGTCCTGTTTGGCAGTGCCATCACCTCAGACGCCGACGTGACGGTAGCTGCGGACTTGACGGTAGCCCAAATCGAATTCAACCATGCCAACAGCTATCGTCTCACTGGAGCTGGTGCCATTTATCTGAACGGGAATACCGTGGCGGAAGGGGCGAGCGTGACAGCTACCGCCGGAAATCACGTCATCGACGTCAATCTTAACATCCAATCTGACGCCACGGTGAACGTTGCACTCGGATCAACTTTATCGGTCAGCGCAATGGATCTCGGTGGAAATACGGTGAGCAAGACCGGAGCAGGTCGACTGGACGTCAACGGTATCCCAGGAACTTCCCACGGTTCCCTCGTTGTATCCGACGGTTCGGTAGGAGGCACCGGTACTTTGGGAGGCGGACTCGACAATCAAAAAATCGTCGCGCCCGGCAACAACATCGGCGTCTTAACGGTAGCAGCTGGTTACAGCCAGTCCAGTTCGGCGACGTTGTCGATCGAAATCGCCGGCGACGGCGCTGCGGGAGACTCGAATGGTCATGATCAGTTGGCGATCACCGACGCAGCCGTATTGGGCGGCGATCTGGTGGTGACAGCGACAGGTTTTGATGGAACGCGTGGTGCCGAATACACGATTCCTGTTCTCACCGCCTCGTCACTGATTGGAACATTTGATAACGAACCGACAGCGGGAGAGCACTTAGGATTTGGACTATTCGCGGGTAACGGCCAAGGCGGTCCGGTGGTCACGTACAACAACACGTCCGCGCAGTTGACCTACCTGGCAGCGCAACTGGGTGACGCCGACGGCGATCGGGACGTTGATATTACGGACTTTAACACACTGTCCTCCAATTTTTCCCCAGCGGGCATAGACAACACTTGGACCGATGCTGATTTTGACTTCGACGGGGATGTTGATATCACAGACTTCAATGGACTGTCTGCTAATTTTTCCCCAGGTGGCTATGGGAGCGCCGAGGCCAGCCAGGTGCCCGAACCCACATCGTTCGGACTACTCGGTCTTGGATGCTTGCTGCTGAGTTATCTGGGTTTGATCAATAATCGACGTCCGGAGAACTAGGGTATATATCAAAACGTAAGCCAAACTCGTTAGCGTCGAATCGCCAAGGTCGGTTTCATGACTGTTGGCTGCCCGTGGCTAGCGCCTGCAGCTCACGTACGCACCGAGCAGTTTTTAGTTTTGAAACGAAGCATAGTACTGCTTTTTTCGCAATCCTTGACACTCCAGTCATTTCAATTAGACTATACGATATCTGCATAAACTAACTTTTCTTTTCTCACTTAATGAACACGCCAATGACAGACTTTATAACTAGAACATTTCAAAAGCTAGCGGATCTGCAGCTTCGTTTTTTTGCTCCCCAGACGTGTTACGCATACGTCAGAGTAAGCAAATCGAAGATTCAGGTTCACTAGCTTTTTTTGTTGTTTTACGACACACACTTAATGTGAAAATTTGGTAACCCTTTGTTAAAGAATAGGAGTGGACTAATGAATATGAGAACGTTTTTGTTAGTTGTTGTCGTGACCGCAATGACAAGTGTTTCGGGTGATGCCGTCGAACGGCCCTTCGGTTCCGGGACAGGTGTTCTGGATTGGAGCGTTGGTGCCAACTGGGCCAATGGCTTGACGCCAGATGAGCAGGGCGGTGGTGGAGACCACGGCTTGCTGGGTGATGCAACAGCTGACCGAACAGTGACCGTCAGTGATACAACGGGTGGGGCGAACGGACCGGATGCTCGTTTGAATTGGAAGCAGACAACCGCTGGTGTGGTTAACAAGATCCAGCTGCTTAGTGACTGGCAGCCGTCTAGTTGTTGCACGTCTGAAGGATATTTTACCAATGACACTGGCGATTCAAATGCCATGGTCATGGATCTCAACGGCAACGAATGGAGAACGTTCGGTGGCGGCACTTTGATATTGCCAGCGATGACGATTCAAGGTCCTGGTGTTTGGGAGCAAGACCGAAAATTGGACTTTGGGACAGGTACCACGGTTGGTGCTGGTGTCACCGTGAAGAACAACTTTGGTGGTATGAATATTCGACCCGGTTCAGTTTGGTCTCCGGATTCGACCTTGGCAGTCCATACCGATAATATTTACTCGGGCGTTGGTGCCACACTTGGTAACGTGAACGTAAACCATAGCTGGGGTTACAACGGATCCTATACCGTTCAAGACCTTACGATTGGCGTAGGCGAAACCAATAATGTTTGGTTCCATGGCGGCATTACGGCACAACTTAGTGTCCAGGGCGATTTTACGGATCCCAACCCGACCGGCGCCTATAGTCCGGCCGGCCGTTTTCTTTTCAATGGAAACAGTTCTGTTCAAGAAGTGAGTGTTCAGCGTCCCCTGACACAGACGATCAGAATTGCGGACGGTGCTTCGGTTCAACTGAATCATGATCTGGACGCATCGGGTAATACTGCTACCAATCCTCACGAGAGTCTACTGTCTGGAGGTAGTAGTCTTGATTTGAACGGGAATGACTTCTCGAGCAACCGGCTGGTCATGATAGGCCCGTCGATCACCTGGGGTGTTGGCGGGGCCGAGCAAAGCGTGATTAACATTGGCGCCGACGGAGCCCACTTTATCGGCTCGACCGACGTCACGATCAAAAACCTGGGAGGTTGGGCAGGTGGCGATCTGACCTTGTTCAATATTGATGAGAACGCCACGATTCAAGGCAGCTTCAGTCTCGGTACGCTGACTCTGCCTGGTATTTGGACTAGCGATGGCATTGCTATCGAAGGCCAAAATGTGGTTTTGAAGAACTTAGTTCCCGAACCCACGTCGTTGGCACTGCTGTTGTTAGGTAGTCTGTTGGCAGTCTCACGGCGTCGACGCTAGTAGGCAAAACGCCTCGACATGATAAAACGAACGGCGGCGGCCTTGGAACAAGGTCGTCGCCGTTTTTGTTGAGGAGTAGCTCGTGTTCTCAGATGTTGCGCTATATCGTACCCGACGCGTAAGCAATGGAAAAACCGGAGTTGACTTAGTTCCTCGCTAACGCTTCGGGTTATGATTTCCCGGAAAAACGCGTTAACGCAACTTCAAAACGCACGTCCTTTAGAATGCTGAAGAATCGCTAGACGCACCGAACGATGCGTGAAATAATAGCCAACAACCTTACGTGATTGTGGCTCAATCGCCGTTCTGCCTGACAGTGACCCTCTAGATGTGGATCGATGTGCACAAGAAGAAGAAAGACACAGGAAGCCTATTAACAGCCATATTCTGGCTGGGTGCGTGCTTGCTCGGGGTGTCGTTGCTGGGGTGCGACAAGCAAACGGGTGAGATATCACACGATCGCGAAGCGCTGAAGAGAGGCCGTTTGTCTCCTGCCCGCCTGACCTGGTCGCACCATTCGACTGGCCTGGAGTCCATGAAGCTCGCGCATCGTAAGCCTGCCGAGCAGGGATTGCGATTCGAAATGCTGGGCGCCCAAAGAACCGGGATCGACTGGGTCCACCGCTGGGATCCACCACCAGGCCGCTTTGAAAAGACGTTAGACAACGCATTTGCCGGTGGTGGCATCTGCCTCGGTGATTACGATGGTGATGGTCTGCCCGACTTATTCTTGACGCGCCCGCACGGTGGCAATCGGCTCTACCATAACGTCGGTGATTTTCGCTTCGAGGATGTCACCGAAGCCGTGGGACTTGGGAACACGGAGTATTGGGGCACGGGCTGCAGCTTTGGTGACATCGACAATGACGGGGATTTGGACCTCTATGTATGCGCCTATCACGCTCCCAATCGCCTCTATATCAATCAGGGAAACGGCACTTTCGTCGAACAGGCAAAAGCGTGGGGATTGGACTTCGAAGGCGCCTCGGTCATGATCGCGCTTTCCGATTACGACCTGGACGGTGACCTGGATGCGTATCTATTAACCAACCGACACGTTGCGACTGATGAGGAAGAGAAGCTCATCAAAAACTTTAACCTGGTCGAAGTGGATGGCCAGTGGACTGCACAGGAAGAAGTGCGCGACTTGCTAAGCTTCGTCACGATTCCGAATGATTTGCTGAACGTTCCCAAACGAAGCAATCGCTTCAACCTTCAATACGACGAGAGCTTTACTTTTCCGGATGGCCGTCTGGGCGTGCTCATCATGACAGGACAAAAGGACCGCTTGTATCGAAACAATCTGGTAGAGTCTGGTGAATCCTCTTTCACCAACGTCACGGAATCGACCTTGGACGATGTATCGACCGCCCACCACATCGGCCTTTCTGCAACGTGGTGGGATTTCAACCGTGACGGGCTGCCAGACTTGTACGTAGCAAACGATTTCAAAGGCCCGGATCAACTCTATCAAAACAATGGCGACGGCACGTTTCGAAACGTGATCAAGAACTCCATCCCGCACACACCCTGGTACTCGATGGGAGCCGACACGGCCGATATCAACAACGACGGGCTACCCGATTTCATGGGGTCCGACATGTTGGGCGCCACGCACTACAACAAGAAATTAATGATGGGTAACATGGGCCAATCGGCCTGGTTCCTGGAAGCCGCCCAGCCACCACAGCAAATGCGGAACGCTGTCTACTTGAACTCGGGTACTGGCCAGTTCATGGAGACGGCGCAATTGATGCACGTCGAAGACACTGGCTGGACCTGGGCAATCAAGTTTGGAGACTTGGACAATGACGGTGACCAGGATTTGTACATTTCCAATGGCATGACCCGCGAGTGGTTCAACAGTGACCTGAGAGAACAGTCGCTGGCTGTCAAAAACCAAGGTGGCGAGCAAGCCTGGGATGCCTTTTGGCGCGATCAGTCCGAGCAACGCGAATCCAATCTAGCGTTTGAAAATCGTGGCGATCTTCAGTTCAAGAGTGCGGGTAAGGCATGGGGACTGGATTACCTGGGTGTCAGTTTTGGGGCCGCACTGGGGGATCTCGACCAGGACGGTGACCTGGACCTGGTCGTGAATAACTTCGAGGAACCTGTCAGTCTCTATCGCAACAACGGCAGCGACGGTCAGGTGGTAAAACTCCACCTCCATGGCCAGGCAAGTAACCGATTTGGAATCGGCGCAACGGTCCGCATCCAGACTTCGGCGGGACAGCAAGTGCGTTACCTGACCATGTCACGTGGATTCATGTCAGCCAACGACCCAATCGTTCACTTTGGGCTAGGTCAACACAAGACAATAGATCGCCTGACTGTCGAATGGCCTAGCGGACACGTGCAAGGATTCGACAACATTCCGGCTAATCGCTTCTACAAGATCACCGAACCGAATGGTGCTCCTCCGCCGCGGACACTGCCAGCATTGGCACCAACGATGTTCAGAACAGCGAAGGCCATGCCCCGGATTCGCCACAATGAAAAGCCTTTCAATGACTTTCAACGGCAGCCTCTGTTGCCGCAAAAGCTGTCACAGTTGGGACCGGGTCTCGCTTGCGGCGACATCGACGGTGACGAGAACGATGATTTGTTCGTCGGAGGCGCCGCAGGCCAGGCAGGTTGTGTGATACTCAATCATGGTGATGGGCGGTTCGAATCGCTATCTGCTCACGACCACGCGTTTTTTCAAGATCGAAAATGTGAGGACATGGCCCCGCTACTGTTTGATGTCGACAGTGATGGAGATCTGGATCTGTACGTAGTCAGCGGAAGCGTCGAGTGCGAACCTAACGATGAGCAGCTTCGCGACCGGCTCTATTTCAACAACGGGAGCGGCATCTTCACTGACGCCTTAACCGATCATTCTTCCACTGAATCTCAAGTCGAAGCAGACACCGCGAACGCCTTGGATAGTGATTTGGAAATCCCCGAGGGACCTCTGCCCGATGTCCTCGACAGCGGCAGTGTCGTAACGGCAGCTGACTTTGACCGCGACGGAGACCTGGACCTGTTCATCGGCGGACGTTCGATCCCCGGAAAATATCCCCTGTCTCCCAACAGCCGCTTGCTCCGCAATGATTGGTCCATCAACGAAAAATTCACTGACGTGACAGATGAAATCGCTCCAGGATTGCGTGAGACCGGGCTGGTCACCAGCGCCATCTGGTCGGATGCTGACGGCGACGGCGACTTGGATCTGCTGGTCACCCACGAGTGGGGCCCGGTGAAACTGTGGGAAAACGATCAGGGACACTTGCTAGACCGCACCGCGAACGCTGGACTGGCAGACCGGCTGGGGTGGTTCAACGGCATCGCCGGTCGGGACCTCGATAACGATGGAGACATCGACTACGTCGTCACCAGCTTTGGACTAAACACAAAGTACCACGCCACGCCGGACAAGCCCGTACTGGTCTACTTCGGTGATTTTGAGGGAACGGGTAAGCAATGCCTTGTGGAAGCAGAATTCGAAGACAACACGCTCTTTCCGGTTCGCGGTCGCAGTTGCTCGAGCAACGCGATGCCGTTCATCCGTGAAAAGTTTCCCAGCTTCAAAGACTTTGCTTCGGCTTCGCTACAAGACATCTATTCGCCATCCAATCTGGAAGACTCTCACCGTTTTGAGATTAACTCGCTGGCGTCTGGCGTGCTCATCAACGACGGTGGTGCCAAATTCCGCTTCAACCCGCTGCCGCGCCTGGCGCAGGTGTCACCCGGCTTTGGTGTGGTGCTTACCGAAATCGACGGTGACGGTTTGGCGGACTTGTATCTCGTACAGAATTTCTTCACTCCTCAGCTAGAGACTGGTCGCATGGATGGTGGCCTGAGCTTGCTGTTGAAGGGATTGGGAGATGGAACTTTTACACCTGTCTGGCCCAACCGCAGCGGACTGATCGTCTCGGGGGATGCGAAAGGACTAATGACAACCGATTTGAACGGTGACGGCTGGGTCGACTTTGTCGTGTCGGCCAACGACGGGGAACTGATGGCGTTTGAAAACAATGGCGTCCAGGATCATCGCGTGTTGAATGTTCGCTTGCGCGGCAAGCCGGGAAACCCGACCGGCGTAGGTGCGCGGGTGAGCGTACGTCTCGAGGACGGCACAAGCCAAACCGCCGAGGTGTACGCCGGTGGTGGCTACCTTTCACAATCCAGTAGTACGCTTGTTTTTGGCCTGGGGAAATCTGGCCGAGTGAAAAGCATTGAGGTCCGTTGGCCCAACGGAGCGGTCACATCCCATCCGGCAGAAGAGTCGACTCTGATGATCATCGACCAGGAAGGTTGAAGAATGGTATCCGGTGGGGTCAGGCCTACGTTTTACGGATATCCTGATATCCGTCACGCAGTCCCTCGCCTGAACCTTTGACATAATAAACCGGAAGGGGCGGACCGTCGCTGTCGGTGTTGTGTTTCGCCACATCGATGCTCGTGGTCAGGGCATTGCCATATCGAATCGTGTAGCCCGCGCGCCGGCGATCGCTCCTATTCGGATCACTGCCGTGCAAAATGAACGAGTCGTGGATCGAGATCTCTCCGGCTTTCATGACGATCGGTACGGCAGTGGCCTCCATGGCCGGTGTGGTCTCCACTTTGGACGTTAGCATGGAACCGGTCATGTCCTGAAGTTCCTTCATTTCCATGGCCTGGTGACCTTGATGGCTTTCGGGAATCACTTTCATGCAGGAATTCTCTTCATCCACATCGTCCAATGCCACCCAGGCAGTCACCACGTCGGACCCGTCGACCGTTGTCCAATACGTGTTGTCCTGGTGCCAGTCGACACGCTGCTCATCGTGTGGCTGTTTTACGAAGACGCTCGAGTAAAAGAGAATCAACTCCGGCCCCAGGATCGCCTCGACCGCATCAAGGATGCGCGGGTGGCGGCAGAGCTTCCGCCACTGATCGAAATAATAGTGCGGCTCGCCCTTGAATTCATGGTTGGCAAGCTTTTCGTCGAGATCGCTGGAGTAGTATGCCACCTCCTCAGCCGACAAGCCGTTACGAAAGAGACAATAACCGAGCTGGGAAAATCTAGAGGGATCCTGGTTGCACTTGATGGCTTGGGTGGTCACTTTTACCTCCTATCTCAAATACAGCATGTTATGGTACCACCGTCAAGTCAACTCCTTCAGCGGTCAAGCAACGCCAAAAATTGATACGGCTAATTTCCTTATCTCTAACAAATGTTTCCTAAGAAAACCACTCACACCCTCAACGCTGCGGTGGAGGTACATCTCCGACTGCACCCACAGCACGTCCATTCGAGAGAACTTTGCTATCATCCCTACATCTGATGCCATAAATGTAAAGCAAAGGTCGTCACTACGAAGAATTTGATGCAGAATCATTGGCTGCCGATGGTCGTAGAATAGTCCCGAAGTCAAAGCAATTCGAAATCTGTCATGATCATGAAACTCCATCTTAAGACCAGAATTTTTCGACTACGCTCATGACACTTTTCCTGCCGGTGGTCGTTCTAAGCGCTGGCGTCGTCGTGGCCAACGAAGCAGTAACGCTAGAGAACGTCGACGCCTTGATTGATGAATTAGGGATCGAGCCAGATGGCCGTGCGGGGTTAAATCTACCCAAGGAACCGTTAAAAGAATAATTTTCTGTGGAAGCCGCGACACGATTTCTAGACGTGTCCATCCTAGACTGGCAGAAAAGGCGGAATTGCTTTACCTGCCACACCAACTACCCCTATCTGATGGCCCGACCAATGTTGGGTACCAGCGATGTGGCCCATCAGCAGGTGCGAGCCTTTGCGGAACAGATAGTAACCGACTACTGGCCTAAAAATGGACCAAACTTTGATGCGGAGGTTGTCTCGATTGCGGCGCTGCTTGCGTTTAACGATGCGATGGACACCGGACAGCTACACGAAGTGACACGGCAAGCCTTGGACCGCATGTGGAGCTTGCAGCAAGACGATGGCGGCTTTAAATGGATACATGATAACACAGCGTCTAGCGAGTTGGATGATCACTATGATGTCACGTTAGCCCTGATCGGTGTTGGTGCGGCGCCAGACCATGATGCGGATTTCTTGTCCACATTCACACGGTAAGAAGTACTCCGTAGACATGAGATACCCGTAGTTGGACAGCGCTACTGAGGGCGTCAGAATCGTTCAAGGTGGGGACGAGCAACGGGATTCGGATTTCAGTGTTCGGATTTTATACGTTCTCAGCACCACGGTACCAGTGAATGCCATCCGAACACCGCATGAACGTTAAGGCTTCGCATCCTGAAACCCGAACACGTAGAGCATATGACTTGTACTGATGACCTATGTTCGAGTCGTCATCGCGCAGTCCAGGAAGACTGCCTTTAACATTCAGGGCGTAGATCCATCCAAACTCAAGGGAAAGTCAAAAACATTCTTGCCCGGTTTCACTTCGCGGACCAGGGTCGACTGTGCGTTGTATTGCTCCGGCACAACCGGAACACGCTCATCGACAATCGAACCCATCTGCGTCTTCACCGTCTTACCTGTCTTGCGAGTTCCGTTGATCTTCACGCGATTCGTCCCAACCACCGGGCCCAATTTTTTTGGCGCAGAATACTTTCCGTTCTCAATCACCGCACCTGCCACCGGCCCCGTGGTGCCCTCGGTCGGCACAAACTCGACGGCACCATTTTCGACGGGCTCTCCGTCGATAGTCACCGTTCCGCTAACTGCTGCCCGCTGAGGCCCGTCATCTTGACTGTTACAACCGAAGGCAAAGCAGCACCCAATCAGGGCCAGCAACGGCAACCTCGAAAAATAATGCTTGTAGAACATTCTTGAAAACCTGTTGAAAATAATAGTCGTGTCCGTATCGCACGAAACAGGAATCAAGGACCGTAGCGAACCAACAACCGAACTTGATTCAATTGGACAGTTTCGTTGGGGCTTACCCCAGATTCCTGGAGTGTCACCTGCACAACGTTGTTGCCCTGCTTCACCTGCGACGCGTTCAAGTGACAGGAAACTCGTAACGAATCATCGGAGACGTCAACCGTTTGATATTCTATCAGATTTTGGTTGTTGAGGCTTAGAGACAATTTGCCAGTTTCCGTCATGCCACTGATCTGGATGATCATGGTCGCGTTTTTGAGTGAGCCATCGCGTGCTGCCGCCTGCAGGGTCCGTAGGCTGCGAAGGTCGGGCAAGGCAGCGTAATACCGGTTCCGCGTCTCGATCAGATCATTCCCAATCTTTTCCACGAACGGTGTGCCCAAGTTCCAAAAGAAAATACCGTCGGCACCGGCCGCATACCAGTTGGCCGTGATCCCACGAAAACCCTCGGCAACCAGCTCTTCGGGTAGTTGTTGGGGCGCTTTGCGGTTGATACAGGGATAGACCTTCACACCGTGGCGGTGTGCCAGACCAACAAACTCGTCCACCGGAAGCGAAAAAGGAGATAGCCCAGACCGGGAATGACAATGTCGACCAGGTCTTCCTCGATCCAAGTCTCGAGATCCAGCCCAACATTTTTACAAAGCTGAAACGAGTCGGACACGATTGCGGCGATCAAGATCGGTCGGTCACGCTCCAATCCACGCGCATCAGTGAGGCGACGAATCCGCCGGATCAATCTGGTCATGATGTCCAACTCGGCGGCCGACACAGGCAGACCTTGCATGGTGTGACCGAAGAACACCGGATGGCGCATAAAATTCAAGTCGATCCCATCGATGTCATACCGCTGGCAAACCTCTTCGATGATCTCGAACTTCCGATCACGGACCTGTTGGTGGGTAAAGTCCTGTGCCGTCCAATAAAGCCCCAAAGGATGCTCAATACGATCGCGGGGGATGCCCTCGCTATCCACCCAGAACTCGGGATGGTCTCTTTTCCACGTGGTGATCCCGTCGGTCAGGAAGCTATCATGGCAGTCGTTCATGCGGACTGACGCGAATACCTCCATACCTTCCGTGTGGGCAAAGTCGATCACGAGCTGCAACGGGCAGTGGCCACTGTCGATCAACGCCCGTACATTCTTGGTCATTCCAGGATAGTAC
>JAKVBZ010000077.1 GCA_022448645.1 Pirellulaceae bacterium | reverse complement strand
TCTCTTGACGAATGACGATGCGGTGCAGGTGATTCTGGGCACTAGCGACAGCCTCGGCATCGCCCCGGAGGTTCTCAAGGTTGGAGGTTATCCGGGAACGATGGACGAGCAGGGCCCCCGTCCTGACCACTACTACGCCTTCACCGTCAACTCGGTTGGTTCCACCTCGCGCACTTACAACGAGGGAGTACTCAGGCGGCCACTCTTCAAGGCTTCTGTTGGCCAACTTGAGGAAGCGTGGACAGTGGAGATGCGAATTCCCTTTGCTTCCGTAGGTATTGACGACCCTACCCAAGAGCCATTCTATGCGAACTTGATCCGCTCTCGTCCTCCGGACTTGGCAGGCTGGCATCTGCCCAAATTCGGAGGCTATCTACCGATGCCATTTGGAAAGCTGTACATGCTTCAGGAGGGACGCGAGTCGGAACGCACCATCCAGTTGCCTCCCGAGGAGTCCGACCAGACCGAGACCGAGCTGGCTTTGTCGGCGAAGCTCAACTGGTATCCCCTGGCACGTCGGATCGCCGCTGATGTCACAGGTCCCCAACGCATTCAGGGGGCAATAGCCAGCCTGCGAATGAATGACGGTACTCGGGCGCAGGCCACCATGTCGGCCGACGGCCGTACACGCGTGGTTCTCAAAGTACCAACTACAGCGGAACTTCCCACCGAGGCCGAACTTGTGATCACGGCACCCGATGGCGATGTACTTCACCAAGAAGTGTGTGCACTCGAACCAGCTGACCGGCCGGCATGGCTAGGCACCAAAGTCGCTCAAGAGTACCTCACGGACCGAGTTCCCAAGCCGTGGACCAGGCCGGTCGTTGCCGAGCGTTACGTCCAACTTCAGCACGGCCAGCTTGGCTTCGGGTCCCATGGTCTTCTCAAATCATTCACGGGCAGTTGGGGGGAGCTACTTGCTGGTCAGGGCGAAGTCGTGCTACAGAAGTCGGGACAGAAAGTCCGATTGGAGCCTGCGAGCCAGAAGTTGTCTCAACAGGGAAACACAGTACGGATCGATAGCAGCCTGGGATTTGATGGAGGATCCATAGAAGTTCGCGCCGATGTGGACTTCGACGGATTTACGATCTACAAACTTCGTGTACGTCATCTGCCTCCCGATCAGATTGACGGCCTGAGCGTGCAGTTTCCCTTGCGTAAGATGCACGCTAAGTTCGTACACCGCACTCATGTGCAGTCCACACAGGGTTTGACCGGAGTGGGCTGGGAAGGTAAAGCGGATCCCTTCTGGGTAGGAGGACAAGATGGTGGGTTGGCTTTTAACTTCGACGTCGACCCTTTTCTCTCTACCAACCGTAGGACACAGCTGGAGGTCATCGAAGAGGAGAATCAGACTTGGCTCCGTGTGAACTTTATCGACGGGCCTGGCCAAGTCACGTGTAAAGACCACATCTTCCGGTTTTTCCTCACACCGACGCCTACGAAAGAGCCTTTGCTGCGCAAAGACGGCTACTTTCATACCAGCATGGGCGGCTGGTTCGAAAACTGGTCTGATTATCAAGGGTACCCCGATCTGAAGAAGCTACCTGAGGTGAAAACCCGCGCCAGCGCAGCCCATATGAAGGGCCGTCCCTTTCTCCTGTACTTCAACATGATGCTGGCAGAAAACTCGCCCGGTTTTGCCAGCCACCGTTCCGAACTAATTATCCCGCCGGGAAACATGTGGTACAAGCGCGAGTACAACCCAGGCATGGGCATTCCCTGCTGGGTGTGCTGCACTCGCGGGCCCTATGGTGATCTGCTACTGGACGGTATGGCCAGGCTCGCCAACGAGGGTGACGTCGACGGTGTTTACATGGACGGGACCTCTCTGGCGTGGAGCTGCGATAGCCTCGCTCATGGTTCATGCTCTGTGGAAGAACTCACTTGGGAGAAGTCGCAGGTTACGTCACTCGTGGGAACACGCAACTTTGTGAAACGCATCCGTGGCATCTTCGATGCCAAAGGGAAGGCTATGCTTGTAGCCCACAACGGTGGCGGGCTTCAAATTGAGACTCTGTCGTTGTGTGATTCTTTCTACGAGGGAGAACAACTCTCCGACGTGCGATATTGCCGTGGGTATCGGCTGCCTTTGCACTCGGCGGCCGTGTGTTATAGCGGGAGACCCTGGGGATTCCGGCTGGATGTGCTCGCCAACATGATTCGTCCTCGGCACATGATGACTTATGCCGCTTTGCATGACGCAGAAGTCTCCGGATGTGACGAGCTGGAGGCCTTGGTTTACGGCGATTTCCAGGACGAGCACACGTCGTATCACCCGTACTGGCGTCCCCAGCCACATGTCAAACTCAAACGGGGTAAGGTGCTCTACTCCTACTACGTAAAGCCCGAAGCTGCGATGTTGATCGTGAGCAACTTGACCTGGGATACTCAGAAGGTAGCCCTCAGCGTCCAAGGACTTTTTCCAGATGAGTTGCTGACATCTGCAGTCGATGTGGATTCGGGCCAGCATGTTTCCATCGATCAGGGACACGTCTCGTTACGGATCCCCCGGCATCGTTTTGTTGCCCTTCGCATCGAGCCTGGTGTAAGGGAAGACTCACCAGCACCAGAACAGAAGAAAGTGTCCACCGCGCGAATGACGAAGCCTGTCGACCGGTACGTCCGCGATCAGTGGATCTTCAACGCGGAATCGTCCGATGTTACCTTCGAGCATGACGTGGACGTTGGAAAGGGAAGGACTGGTGCAAAAATCCAGAGTATGGTCCATCACGATGCTGCCGAAGCGCGTCTTAAAGCTCCTCGGGGAACGGTACACACGGTTCGTCTGTTGGTGCAGCCATCGGGTCGATTTGGAGTGCGGCTGGGAGAGGCGCGAGTCATCTATGACGGGATACGATTCTCTCTAAAGGGTCTCGACGCCTGGAACATTGGTCGAGTGTACCATCCCGAGTTTCGACCCGGCATGGCTGAAGAGTTGATCCTCACACTTGACGGAGGTGTACTGAACGCTTTATACGCCGGACAGCCTCTGGCAGTAAACGTGTCGGTTGTGGCTCCTCAAGAAGCGGAACCAGTTTCCCTCTGGACTTGGGCCGGTGACTCACTAGCCTTTGATGTCTTGGAGATCTCCGGCAAGTCGACTCGTCTGTACGAGGAGACTGGAAAACACCCGGTCCGGTAAATTGACTGGAGTCCAATTCGATACAGGAACTGAATACGCACACGTCGATCACGCCTTGTTAAAACTGCTGAATGATTTGATCTATCCAGCGCCGCTGGTCCCTTTGGAGCGATGGCAGTGGATGGCGGTATTTGTTGGCCGATCCCGGCTCTAAAAGGCCGCAAACTGTCTTCTTCTTTGGCAATTTCGATACACAGCGTTCAATTAGCGGACTTAGTTTGTCACTGATACCCCAGGCCAGTACAAGCCGTGTTCTCTTGCCCATGGAAAGTTTGAGAGACAACTCATCCTTTCGGGTGTCTGAGAAAACGGAATGGGAGTTGAAGTTCTCTTCATCTTCCAATCGCTGAAACGACTTGATGAACTCTGCACTTTTGGGACTTCGGATGTCGGACAGATTCAGCACTCGGACGTGCTGCCATTCCAAGAAGTGCATCAATCGCATCACTTGGTATTGTGTCGTATCAGGTTTGGTCGGAACCAGCGAAATCCGCAATTTGCGAATCGCCCTCGCGCGAATCCGGTTGTTTACCTCGACCAACGGTCTCGAAGAACCGGGGTTCATCATGATGAACACCGCATCGGGACGAAGCACCGACA
Organism: Pirellulaceae bacterium; assembly: GCA_022448645.1. The sequence goes on along the minus strand of JAKVBZ010000077.1, from coordinate 21,909 downwards.
ACTCGGTGTGTTTCTTTGGGACGCGTTCCTTGTTCGCAATCTCTAGAACGCTTCGGCATTCGACGACTTCCTTGGAGGCCAGTTCGACCGAGTAGAAGTGGCCGAACACCCCGTATTTCTGCTTCAATTCACTGGCTGGAATAAACGGCTTCATGGTCACTTTTTCTTTCCGGTCAGCTTCTTGGCCTGCACCTTTTGTTTCTGCATCTTCTTTGGCAGCTACGACAGCTTCTTCGACGTTTTTCGTGGACCTTGGTTCTTGGTCATAGCGGTCCTCGTCGAATAATTTTATCGGCTACAGTCCATTGCCGATAGAATGACACATGAGCTTCGAAGAAGGCTTCCAAACCCCAAGCTTCACGAATGGTTTCGAGTTGGTGAATGGCGTCGGAATGCACGCTGAAATCCCTGAGAACTTCCAGGTTCCGCAGCGAGTGTTGAAGAAGCATGTTTAGATTTTCAATTCCAATCGAATGGGATTGCGTTGCGACGTATGGTGTCTGAATTTCGGTTCGTGATTGGCCAGTTGGATGCTTGGCCATCGTTCGAGAATAGCGGGAACGGCGATCTGTGCTTCCAGTCGTGCTAGAGGAGCCCCCAGGCAGAAATGTGGGCCCCAACCAAAGGCGAGATGCGGATTGGGTTCACGAGCCAAGTCGAGCTGGTCTGGTTCCCGGAATTTGGCCGGGTCCCGGTTCGCAGCTCCCAGTATCGGCAACACACGGTCTCCCTTGGTGATTTTTGTCCCAGCGATCTCAAGATCCTCGTCGGCGCTGCGTGTTTGATGTTGGATCGGGCTGTCAAACCGCAAGATTTCCTCGACGGCGGTGGTGATGAGCTGCGGGTTGTTCCGTAGCTGCTGTTGTTGGTCGGGATGGCGCAGCAACGCCAACATGCCATTAGCCAAAAGAGCCATCGTGGTTTCGTGGCCGGCTACAATCAGAAAGCCACACATGCCCAGCAATTCCTGTTCGTTCAAGCGGTCGCCTTCTTCCTCGGCCTCCACCAATCGACTCAGCAAATCTTTTTGAGGATGGGCGCGACGCGCGTCTGCCAATTCTTTGAACAGCCTGGTCAGCTCCGAGGCGCTACGGCTGGCGGCTGTAGCTATTTCCGGATCGGCTTGTCCCGTGCCCGAATAGGCAGTCAGATCATCCGACCATTTCATGAACTGCGCGCTGCATTCAGACGGCACGCCCAGCATCCGCGCGATGACGATGGCTGGAAGAGGGTATGCGAAGTCGCGAACAAAGTCCAAATGGGAGTGAGCTTCCACCGAATCGAGCAGTTCGTGGACAAGTTGTGAGATGTCGTCTCGCAGATTTTCCACCATGCGGGCGGTAAAGGCGACATTCACAAGGCGCCTCAGACGTGTGTGATCAGGTGGATCCATGTTCCCAATCCACTTTTCGAATTGGTAAAACAGCGGTTGCATTTTGACCTGAGTCTGTTGAGGCAGGCTATGCGCGTACGACGAAACTCGTCTGCTGGATATCAGCCTGGGGTCTTTCAGAGCATGGCGGACGTCTTCGTATCGCGTCAGGACCCAAGCGTTCAGCCGATCGCTCCAGTGTACCGGGTTCGTTTGCCGAAGCAGGGAGTAATAGCGATACGGATTGGCTAAATACTCGGGACTGAGCAATGTCGAGTCGAAGTCAAGTGCATTTGAGTTTGGCATCAGTCTCACATCCAATCCCGACTGGCGAAGACCAACGCCGTTGTGCCAACGGCGGTCGGTTTACTCCCTCGCAAAGTATTTCCAACGGCCACCATTCCATCTCTCGTGCCGGTTCGTGCGATGCGCCTTATGTCGCCCGTGGCCTGTGATGTACTCTAAACGACGATACGTAATCATGAGACAGAAAGCGTTATAACAAATTCTAAGCACCAAGTTCCAATCGGTTGGTTGATTTTCAACAACTCCACCATGAGGGCCGAGGTATCCTGTTGGCGCGAACTCGATCGCATGGTTTTGACAGCTGGGGCACCAACTGCCGGGACGCTCGCCAGATCTCGATTGGGCGATGCTGGCCGCTTTTGCCGCAATTGCGGGAATCGGTGGCACCACCAACACACTGTTATCAAACTATGCTCGTGATAATGCTTGGGGGATGGGGAAACTTGTAGGCGCCATTCCCAGTGCGGTTGGAGGCAGCACGGTAACGCTTTCGCACGTCGGCAAGGTGTTTCCCGTTGATGAAAACAATCTCCGGCGGTGGCGTGGTTGGATGCGTTACATCCTGCGGGACCAGGTGATTGTGTGGATGCTTTGTTGTTTCGTGGGTATGGCGCTGCCTTGCATGATTTCTCTCGAATTTATTCGTAATGTACCGGTCGAGGGTCATCGCGTTTCATACACTCTACGTGGATCGCAGTTTACTGCCGGACCGGATAAAACCGAATTGGTTCATGCAGAGTGGGCTATTTGCTTGCGGAACTTTTTTCCTGGATTTTTCGCTGATTGTTTGGGATTTTCTGTAGAGCAAGAAAAGATCAGGGCATGTTTCGAACAAGCAGTTGGACCTGGCTCAGCCTAACCGCTTCGTCACCTTCCGAACGGGTTTCTCTCAACGTCGCTTCGAAAATGTTGTGGCCCTGGCACGGTCGTATACGGCCATTGTCTCGTGCGAATGACTGACTAGAAGCTCACTGATCCCCTCAACATGACCGTATCATCAAGCGGAAGCTTTGCGCCATCCTGCTCCCATTCGAAATCTCGCGAGAAGACGTATCCAATCTCGATCCCGAACTTTCGTCCACGAGTGAAAGGCATGCCGGGTTCCGGTGTCGGCGTGGATTCCCATCCGATAACCGCTCGGAAGTCTCCGTAAGTCAGTTGATCGTCGCTGCCGTCCACCCGTTCCACTCCCCACGTTGCGCCCTGAAGACCCGCTCCGATGTATCCCCATTCCTGACGTTGACCACGATCCACAAGTAAGAATGATAGGCGCGGTCTTGGCATGATGAGGTCCAACCGAATCGCCGGATTCGGTTGATGAATAACGCCCACAGCAGGTAGGACTGGCAAATCATTCCGTCCCAATGCAATGGCTCCGAAGGTCCAAGTCCATTTGTCATTTTTGCGATAGAGTGCAAACACTCCTCCGCGAAATCTCCAGGCGTCGCTTGATGTGTTTTTTCCATCTGTCGCACAAGACGTACCTGCCATGAGATGCATCATCCACTGGTCATTGACGCGTCTCATCCAAGCAAGACCTAATTTCGTTTCATACAGTTCATTGGGCAAACCAGCAGACAGCGGCGCTTCAATGTCAGTGAAGGCGAATCCCATGTTCATAAAGGGCGGAGGGGGACCCAATATTGGATAAGTTGGGAGCTTCACACCCATGTCATAGAAAGCGAAACCGATGTCATTTGTTTCGGCTTGCCATTCAGGTACAAAGTTGAAATTGGGACGCATCAGCTTCTTTAGTTTTTCGCGCGAGAACTCTCCATGGTGAGCTTGGCCGTCCGAAACTGGCGGCAAGCGATCCGGTTCTTGCGGCTGCGATTCGGTGTCGTAGATGACGGTTTGAGTGTCTCTGGCAACCGGAGCAGCAGCTCGAGCAGGCTGATCCGCATTGGTCTGGGGTGGTTGTAAAACCACGCACAAGGTGATGCTCACGAACGTGAAAACCAAAAGTTTGAAATGGAGGCATTGCATATGTAGAAATTGGTACGTGAGGGGCCACGCGAGCAAGGGCGAACATTTGCTAATTGATGTGATTCTCGTGGCACTTTACGGCGCTTTGATGAATGCGGCTAGGCGTCTTCGAATACGGGGCTCTTGTCTAGCTGGCAACTGTCTTGAATGACCCTGAATGTCAGTAGCGCCGAGGTGACTTCTGCTAAAATTCGCTCCCTTTGGCTCGATTTCGAGAGCAGCTGGTAGCACAGCAAGGGTCATCGATCGATGGGGCGATTGAAAGCTAGCAAGCGTGGTCGCCATGAGGGTTCTTTCGGAGCGTTTGAGTCCGACAGGCGTTCCTTTGCCTCACACGGCGTAGACAGGCCTACTAGGTGAGGTCGTCGACATCGAAAAAGAGAAGCGGTTTTGCCTTCGACGGTGGGAGAGTCGTCGCACAATCACTTCGGATCGGAGCCCGCTGACAAACGGTGAAGTCTTGCGGTTGTCATTCTAACAACATCCATTAGAGTGTAACCGTAAGTGTGCGCTGGTTTCTGCCTACATCCTTTCACCTGTTTGCCAAAGGCATCCTTATGTACGAACTGAAAACCGGAATGGTGGTGCGTGGACGGTGGCTCATGCTCCTGATTGCTTTCCTGGGCGCGATGTCTTCTGCTGCCGACGAACTAGTTGGCGACGATTGGCCTCAATGGCGGGGCCCGTCGCGAGACGGCCACGTTCAGGGTGAAGCTTGGCCCGCTTCGCTTGACCAAGATCACCTGCGCTCCTCCTGGCGCATCGCTTTGGGACCGAGCTACTCGGGGCCCATTGTTGTTGGAGACTCTGTCTTCACCACCGAAACTCGGGAGAAGATGACCGAGGTTGTTTTGGCCTACGATCGTCGTACGGGACAAAAACTTTGGGAAACCGAATGGCCGGGCGCGATGCGCGTCCCGTTCTTTGCAGCGGCGAATGGTAGTTGGATCCGGGCGACCCCTGCCTGTGATGGTCAGACGCTGTTCGTAGCCGGCATGCGCGACGAGCTGGTCGCATTGGATGCAACGACGGGCGAAAAGAGATGGAGTGTCGATTTCAAAAAAGAATTCGAAACGCCGCTGCCGTCGTTTGGTTTCGCATCGTCGCCCATCGTGCATGGCAATGCGGTTTATGTGCAAGCAGGAGGCGGATTTGTAAAACTTGATAAACGAACGGGCGAAGTGATTTGGCGCGCGGCAACGGATGGTGGAGGGATGTTCGGCAGCGCCTTCAGTTCACCGTTTTTCGTGTCGTTGGAGGGACAAATGGTGGCGCTGGTGCAAACTCGTTCGGCGCTGAAAGGCATCGTCTCTGATTCAGGCAAAGAGTTGTGGTCACAACCGATCGATGCATTTCGCGGAATGAATATTCTAACGCCTGTCGTTTACCAAGGAACGGTTTTCACCAGTGCGCACTCGGGAAGATCCCAATTGTGGCAACTTACCTCTGGCAACGCTTCGGCAGCGAAAGGTGCAGGATTGGATCAAGTGTGGTCGAACAAGTCTCAGGCTTACATGTCTTCGCCTGTTGTCGTGGGCGACCATCTGTACATGCACCTGCGTAACCAACGCATTCAGTGCGTCGATTTGCAGACAGGCGAGGAGACCTGGCGGACCAAGCCCTTCGGGAAGTATCAGAGTATGGTCGTGATTGGCGACCGCATTCTGGCTCTCGATCAAAGGGGCGAGTTGTTGCTGTTCTACGCCGACCCCGACGGATTTCGACAGATTGACGGCCGCAAAATCAGCGATGACGAAACCTGGGCGCATGTAGCGGTTTGCGGTGGTCAGGTATTCGTCCGCGAGCTCAACGCCCTGGCGGTCTACACCTGGCGTTAATGGGCGGGTCTCGGTTTCTTCAGAAAACAATTTCGCATGACGGTTATTGACGCCGATGCAGATAGCCACGACGGCGACGAGCTGTGGAAGAAAGAGTGATACTGTTTAGCGGGCCAGGTAATACAGAGACGTCTACGTCTTCATGTCGCAGGCGAATGAAGTTGCCGGTGACCTGCGTCTAAGGACGAAACCGGATCTTCAGTGAGTAGCTTCCAGGCTGGTGGGGGCGTTTTTTAGCACTCCCAAGGCAAGGCAAATGCCATCAGACATGGTTCCACCGACTGGGGGCGATACCGGGTGCCTCACTTTTCAGATCGGGAGGCACGTCCGGAGCATCGTACGTCCAGATTCGTGTGTTGGGATCGCCCATCACACGACGTACTTCCGGTGACACCTTGGCCAGTTTGTCTTCGTCCCATCCTGACACGGGCTCGCATGGGCCAGCCCAGGTTGGACGATAAGCGATTCCCAGTAGTTCGCGAGCTTGGTCGCCATGATTGGCATAGTTGCCGTGGAACACATTCTGATTGATCAGCGCCGCCGAACCGGCTCGACATGTCACCATTTCCTGCTCAGGATGCTCCTTGTAGCGAAGGTACGGGTTGGCGTCGTTGTGAAAGCTCAAATGCGAACGAGGTACCACCCGAAACGGAGCAGATTCTGGCGTGAGGTCCTGGAGGTAATAAAGGACGCGAACCAGTTTCGGGCAGCTTTGCTGTGGGCCAAAGATCCGAGTTCCCCAAGGCTGACCGTCGCAGTGTAGGTTAATGGCTGGACAGCCCGGCTCGGACCGCGAATAGTCATACGTCATCATGATCGGTGTGTTACCGAACAACTTGGTAAGAAAGTCTATGGTCGGAGGAAGTGCGATCAACTCAGTAATAGCGCCGCCCGACCATTGGATGTCGTTGTGGACCTGTTTCTTGTCTGTGTAGCCCACGCCTTTCGTGGGAATGTGCGATAGCTCATCGCGCAGATGGGACACTTGTTCTGGCGAGAGCAGATCGGGAAGCACGACGTAGCCTTCAACTTCTAGATGTTGGATTTTCTGACCGATTGTCAACTGCGACCAGTCGGTCGTTACCAGACGATCTTTCTCGGCAGTGGACAAGCTGTTCTCCTCGTTCTAGGAATTGAGGTTAGGGCCCTGTGTGATGTCATGGACGATGGTGTACGTCCGCGCCATGTTCATGGCCTTCCAGGCGTTGCGACAAACGTGCAGAATCGCAGGAAGTGATGTGCAGGAACCGCACACTAGTAGATATGGGCCATCGCGCACAAGTTACCTTCTATCCTTTCCACTCCAGATAGCGCTGATGTGCCTGATCCAGGTTGCCTTCGTGGACGAATATCACACCTTGAGCTTCGACTTCCTGTTGTGGTGCCAAGTCGGTGAAGCGTAAATCCGAGTGCAGGCAGCGGACGCGGGTGGCGCGATTCATGAACACGCTTTTCGCACCTTTCCAGGCATAGCAAAGCACATAACGCCGGTCTGCAGAAACAACGAATAGCGCTTGCTCCTGTAGGTGTCGAGTCGTGGACGAGTCGACGAGTTCCAAAGGACTGCCGACGTTAGCATAAAAGTACTTTGCCTCGGGGTCAAAAACCAACTCTCGGCTGGCTATAAAGCCCTCATCGCTAACTAAAAATGTTCGTGCATTGCCTTGATCGATGTAGTCCGGTGCGGCCGACCGTTGCAGGCACATGCTGGACTGGATCCGTGCCAGTGGTGTCTTGCCCAGGTTCTTGAGGCTGAAGTGTAAATCAAGTTGTTGGTCACTCCACGTCACTGTGCGGCGAATGCTGGTGGCTCCTTCGATCGTGTCTTCGCATTGCATGACGCGATTTTTGCGAATACCTCCCATCGTTTTTTCTTGAGCTTTACTCACAATGTGCCAGGTGTGTTCGGAGGTCTCGAAACTGAATTCCCAAAGTCGCTGCCCGTTTGGGTCATATGCGTTGACGGACTCCGGGAATTGAAAACGCAGTAAGTTGGCTGGCCAATCGCTCGGTTCGCGCACCCGTCGCGGTTCTTTGATGTAAATGTCTAAGGCGTTGGGGACATTTGCGAATAACTGTTGGGTGCCCATGACCGGACCTGAACTGTTGGCGCGAATCGTTGTTGTTTCGCGAAGTTCCTCAGGCGACCAATAATCAACGTTAAAATCGATAGAGCGGATGAGTTTATCGTCAGCGCTGCCGGGTTTTAGCCCGAGTTGGATGGTGTTTGTACCTCGGTGCATGGGGGCATCGGCCAGCACAATTTCGATCGAGTCCGGTTGGCTAGACTTGAATTGATAATTGTTCGGCCCCTGGACTTGACCGTTCACTGCAAAGTTCAGTTCGTCGGGTTTCAGGCTTAGCATTTCGTCCTTGAAGGTAATCACCAGCCGAGTCGAGCGAATGCGTTTCTCTTCAGTTGCCGCTTTGAGGTCATCTCCGATCGTCATGGTAAACGACTTCGACTCATCTACTGGCAGACGACTCATTAACGGCCGTATGCCGCCGTCATCGGCCAGCCGGTAAGCTGTGTCTTGTGAGACGACATATTGTTTGTCGTGAGTTTTTAAAACGGTCGTATCGAGTGCGTGATGCAGGAACGCTACTTCTTCGGGAGTGTATTGGGGACCGACACCACCATACTTCCACGGCTTCGCCTTCATTCGGTGACAATCGTAGTTAAACGTATAGATGCCATCTGCACCCCGATAAAGGAAGCTGGAAATGGCAGCAAAGGCTTGACGATTGCTTTGATTGTATCCGCGAACTTTTGGCTCGATGCCACCCAGTACGGCGACCCGTTGGGAATCTACCAAGGCGAGGAAATCTGTCAGGTTGGGTTCGGGATCAAAATAGCCGCGATCCATCGGGATCACCACGTCTACCAGGCCCTGCTGGATCCATTTCTGGATTTCGATGCCAGCCGCTCGGCATCGTTCCAAAGACGGTGGCACTCGCACGGCTAATTGGATCCGACGATGGTGCTGTTCTGCCTTCTCGTCAGCGGCAGCTCGCAACTTCGTGACAAAATCAGTTAGCAGTGGCGCTCCGGAGATTTCATTGCCGGGCGGGAATAAACAAGGGCTGCGGCAAAAATCCATTTCGATGCCAGCAATGTCATACTGTAGCCACTCCCTGAACAACGCCAGAAAGTGATTGCGGACTCTTTCCTGGCCGTAGTCCCAGGCGTAGGACCAACCTTTTATTGGAGCGTATACGGCTTCCGGATGAAATTGTTTTCCATGTAACAACTCAGGGTGTTTATCTTTGAACTGGCTGCGAAGTACCATGAAGCGGTCGTCGTCCTCGTGGATTTCGTTCATGCGGCACGAAAGCCAGAAACGTATTTCCAATTCCTTAGCGCGTGCCGATAGAATCTCAATCGGATCGTCACCTCCCTCGACTAATTGGCTGAGGTTTTCGGCCATGGTCCGCCCTTGCTCTCGGTAGTAAGGATGAATCTGATCCCAATCGAGAATATTGTCTCCCATCCGTTCGCCCACGTTGGTGGGATAAATGAATACGTTTCCTCCGACGATGGGGCACCAGAAGAAGTCGGTGACGGCGGTCCCTTCGAGCTCGTTCAATTCGTGACACACAACCTCTCGAACTGGCTTCCCTTTGATATGGGCAATCGCGGCCGCACCGCCGTCCGAGTTAAAGACGAACATCAGCGGTTTAGCGCTTGATGAGTCAGCCGATACGGACAACACCAAAAGGCTGGCAAGAGCTGCAGGTAAGAAATTTTTTGGCATGCGATGGTTCTCTAATATTTCAATGGATGATATGCGGATCGCGAGAGACGGTTGCTCATGGTTCATGATCCCAAACGACCACCCATGAATGAAGGCGTTTTTCTGGATTGGAGAGCTGGTTGAGTGTTCAAAGCGTTTTGTGGGGTTTCATGCCTTGTGTTCGGAAGGGGGGCATGTGTGAACTGGACTTTTTTTCTCGACTTGTCTTTCGAGAGGTTCGTATCATTTTACAATACGCGAACCATCATGATCTACCGACCACAAGCTATCGCTTTCCAACAAGTGTTGCAGGGAACAGAGGCCTTGATCGTCTGCGAGTTGATTGAGCGAGAGAAGAAGACGTTGATGCGTCTGCGGTAGTCCTCGGGACCGAGGGAGTCGTTGACTGCTATCGCAAGATACATTTGTGGCCGCCATGCTGGGCTGCGCAACTTTGCATTGACGAGCGGTTTGATGGATGACTAACGATTGTGTTATTTACATCCTTACCCGGCTATTAGTGGGCACCGTAGCGTACGACTACTCGTACCAAAAGCTGTACAGCTTGGCATTAGCCATCGAGACGCGCAGGCGTATGGTTTTTCCTTTGAGTAGGTCGTCTGTCGTATTACCAAACAGTACAGCTGTGCGCAAATGATCGCCGGCAATCCCCACTGCTGCGGAAACGTCAGACAAGGGTTGCCCGTCAGCATCCAGATACTCCACACTAATTTCACCGTCGGACGCATCGGTATTGATAAAAAGTGTGCCGCCAGGGTGGACAAATGGTTGGGTGGTTAGCGTTCCCGGGTTCCGGCCGGCGTCCAGAGATACCCAACCGTCGCGTCTTAGCGTGGCCAATCCGATTTCCTGGCCCAAGCGTTTTGGATCCTTTGTTGCGTGCGGGATTGGAGAGCCGCTGTAGTAATACAGGACACGATCTTCCAGGATCACCGCACGACACGCTGCCCGCATGTCTCGACTGTCCCAGGCGCCTGTAGGTCCAGGTGGTAAGAATACTTGTCGCTTGGGATTGCGAACCCATGTCTTGGCATCCCGCGAATGGCACAATTGGAAGTCGAACTGGTTGTCCTGGGTATGGAACATCCAGGGCATGCCGATATAAATTCCATCGTAATAATTCACTGTCATTCCGTAGATTTGTGTTTGGGCATCATCCTGTTCGTCAGTGGCCAAAACGGTTTCAGGGGAACTCCAGTTAATGAAATCTTTCGACTCCGTTCGCGCGACGGTACGGCCTTTGGCCCAAGAACGAACAAAGGCTACATACTTGTTCTCCTGTTGGTCAAATACAACGCAGTGTCCGGTGTCGCTGCTGTAATTGAGTACGGGGCGTTTTTCACACACTTTCCACAATACCCCATCGGGCGAAAAGGCGACATGCATTCCATCGTCGGGGCCGGGGCCATAAATCTCATTTCCACCGATAACGATGGTTGGTCCATTACCGTGATCCCAGTAAAAAGCTTTGTACCGCCGCTGTGGATCGGCATCGTCCGGTTCGAACAGGACAGAAAAACCCTCCGGGTTGTACATCTCGGGTCCGACCAGGTTAGTCTCCTTCGACCCGTCGAAGCTGACCTGATTCAGTGGCGGCTTTTCCCATTGAACACCATCTTTGGAAATCGCGTAGGCTACCAACGTGGCATGGCCCGGTCGTAGTTTTCCTTCGACTGTAATCTTGTTATTTGGGAATTCAGGGATGGTCATATACCAAGCTTTGAAAATACCAGCAGCCGGATCGAAGATCACCGTGCCGTACAATTGAATCCGCCAGTCTTCCCAGGGGAATTCACGGCGCAAAACCGGGTTGTCCGGATGTTTTTCGGCCTGGTGCCATGTGCGGGTAAGGTTGGTCGTTTCCTCAATGAGAAAGTCGTCGAAAAACAACTGCCTGCGGTTGCCAATCTGGATCGCCGTTGGTCGGTCTGCATCGTCCGCTATTGCCGTCGGAGGCGAGGCGATTGTTGTGACAGAGAAGAGCAATACGAAGATGGAGAGGATGTGGTGGTTGTTGGTGTGCATCGATAAGTCCATTTCGTTCTACTGGTGAGAATCAATAAGGCCCCGCCGTGACAGCGACCTCAACGAGCAAGTGTCGGAAGGTTGGCTTGCATGTCGTCGGTTGCCCACGGGTTTTTATACTGTTTCAGTTAGCCAGTGGCTAGCGTCAGCGGCTCATTCTTTGGTCCTTTTTATCGGAACGCTTCGTCCTCTTTCGGCTGTAGGGCTTTGCGGAGAGTCTGTTCGACATCATCCATGCGGCGGGTATGTGGATGGCAGTCGATTTGGTGAGTAGGTGAGTCAACCTGTAAAATCAGCCAGCCGAAGAATGGTGAAGAACGCCACAATGAAAGTAGGCGTTTGCAAAAAAGTAAGAGTGTTTGCGTACGGAGTATTTTGTCGGATGGTTGGAGAGTCGACAGGTCATCACTGCTGCCACTTCGGCGCAACAGTGTTAGGCGCTTCGGTGATGTGTGGAAATCTACATGGTGTGAGTGTTAATGAATTAACGAAGTTGGGGAGATGAGAAACGTCTAGGATTCGAAAGGTACCGTCATAGCTATCCAAGGACCAGAAAAACTCGCAGGTGTAGAATGGATGTTACTATGGGCTTTGGTAATGAAATACCTGCGGCATAAATTCCGTATCAAATGTGAATCACACAACACGACTTACAATGGCCGAATGCGAATATTGCGATATTCAATGTAGTGGCCTGCGTCTTGGTGGTGACCGCCTTGCAAACCAATGAAGCCTCGGAGTGGTCGGCCCTGTATCTTTTCTAGCTTGGCCTGGTCGATGTCGACGCAAGTGACTCCGTCGCTGAACACCATTAAATGCGAACCCTGACAACGTATCTCGTAGGTGTGCCAAGTGTCTGGCGATTCGTCCGGGCGATTGAGCACCGGCACGGCGCTATACAAAGAACCTGTGCAGTGCAACGAATCCTGGTCCATGTTCGAGATTTGTACTTCGTAACCGTCAATCCACGGTTGCCCTCCCTCCACCGCGCGGATGAAGACGCCGCTGTTGCCGCCCGGCGAGACACGCCAGTCGAGCTTCAAGACGAAATCGTCGTACTGTTCACGAAAACGTATCCAGTTAGCGCCCTTCTTGCTTTCTGAACGAATCACACCATCGGTCACTTCCCAGCCGGCGGGGTCTCCCATGATCTGCCAGCCGTCCAGGTCCTGGCCGTTGAATAGTGACACAAAACCCTTCTCGTTGATGTCAGGATCCGTAAATCGAAAGCTGTACAGGTCAGCATTCTTCAAACTCATTTCTAGCCGAACCAATTTGCCGCGCAGTTTGCTGAGATCCGTACGCCCTTCCCAACTGATGACGTGAGCGATGCTGTCGCCGGTAGTGGGATCGCATTGATCTCGACGGAATCCTTCCAGTGGCTCACCACTTTCATCGACGAGTGCTACCCGGACAGCGCCACCGTCCTTTACTTCCGCGTTGATCTGGAGTTGCGTACCGGCGAATTGGAACGGGCGAGTTCGCAACGATCCTCCCGTCGGACCTGCATCGCGCGAACAGAAACCGTCGACACGCAGGATGCCGATGCCAATAGAACCGATGATGCCTCGTGAATCCCAACCCGGTTCACCAGAGGGAACCAGGAATCCTGATTTGCCTGGTACGGGCTTGCCTTGACTCCGACCGGAGAAATAAATCCACAGTTTGTCACCTCGTCGAATCACGCCACCATTGTGGATGTTTCGCCGCCAGCAATCGAAGTCTCCCGGCCGGTCGCTCCACGGCATCCAGGGGACACGGTCTGGATCTCTCGTCCAGTGGCGTCCATTGTGGCTCCAAGCCAGGTAGGAGATCCAACGATTGGTCGTTTTACGACCGTACAACTCGGGAACAGCGATCTGCATGCCCTCATAGTTAAATACAGGACAACTGTAGATGTCTGTCGATTCGGTTGGTGGTTCACGGTCCGCGGGTTCCATCGAGATAGATGCTCGAATCAAGTTGTTATTGAACTGGCCGAACTCCTCTAAGGCGTAGAGCGAACCGTGAGGTCTTGTGACGACGATCCACTTATGACTGAAGGGGTCCCAATGGAACGTGTTCCGGTCGCCCGATTTGACGACCATCTTGGGAATCAGAGTCCAATGGATACCATCGGGTGAGTGGAAATGAAAGATGCCGGTTCCCGTTGGCAAGCGATGCCAACAGCTCATCTTGTAACGGCAGTTTGGGTCTGGATCGTGAAGGTCTTTAACGACGGTGGGCGAGTCCATGCCGTGATCACTTTCTGTGATGTTGAGCACGATATTGTTTACGGGGTAGTCGAGTGGCGGGCCGTCCGGGTCATCGGGGTTTTTAAGTTGGAAGTGACAATGCGTGAACTGGGGACGTTTCCAATGAATGCCGTCGACAGATGTGGCATAACACATGGGGGTGCGATGTCCCAATAGTGCGTGTTCTCGACTGCCCCAAGTCATGTACCACATCTTGAATAGGTTCTCTTGTTCGTCGTAAATCACGGTTCCCCATAGCAACACGGCGGCATATTCCCAAGGCTCTTCCCAGGTCAGGACAGGATTGGCGGGATGCATGTCCGGTTGATGGACCGTCCGCTTCAGACCCTCGTACTGTTCGACCAAGTGATCATCGAACAGTAGCTGTGCATGATGGTCCAAAAGGGGCGGGGCATACACGATGGGCTGACCACCCTGGAAGAGGTTCCAGCGCAAGAAGTCGATTGTCTGCTCACCTGTGCGAAACTCCAATGAAATCATGTGTCGTGCATCTGGTTGACATGGCTCGCCGTGAAACATGCCGATCGATGTACCGTTAATCGATAACTCAAAGAGAAAGTCATCTTCTGCGTTGGTCTCCCAGCTAACTCGGTAGGTGTTCAGCTGGGTCGCATCAAAGTCGGGCAGTTTGGTCAGATCGACATGACACGCAAACAGCTGGGGGTACATCCCCGACGGGGTACCGACCAGCATTTGGTCCTGGCCGTCTGGTACATGCAAAGGGTGGATACGGAAGGCGCGCCCTTGTGTAACGATTCGCAATCCGTCGGCGCTATGATTGTTCTCGGAGTCGGTCGCCCAGCGGATTTCGACATCACCTCGCTGACCGACGCTTCTCTGGCGGTGGCCCCAATCGATGCCACGGAGAAAATTGTCGGGTTGGCGAACGATCCAGTTGTCGTCTTTCACCATTTGTTTTGCGCTGCCATTTCGCTGGGTCCACAGCTGCGGCGCATCCTCGGGAAGCTGGTCACCCTCGAACGAGCCCCGCTCTGGAATTTCGGCCAACACGAACTGTGTACAAAGTGCAAAGACGAGCACGGACAGGAAGCCGTGCTGCTGGCTGATTGGGGCGGATAAAGACTTAAGCATGAGTTGGGTTCTTTCGTTGCGTTCCGAAATCAAAAACGCAGGCAGATCCGATGTTACAGAGAAACGTGTTTAACATTTAAGAGTGACGTTTTTGGTTCGTCCTTCGAGATTCATGCCAAGGATTTTCTGTGCTTCTGGACTGGCATAGAACGTGATGTCGAGAAGACTTGATGATTGTGGATACCGTAGGTTGGTTTTACAAGTAGTGGTTCGCTAATGCGTCGTGAAGTGATGGTTGGAGACTCTCACAGGTGTTCGACTTCGAACCCGTCGCGATATTGACGACGAAGCAGTTTGTTGGCTTGGAGCTCATTTGTTACCTCGAGATTTTCCGCATCCCAGGTGAGTTTCGTGTTGGGAAAACGATTAGCGACGACGCCCAGGAGCAGTGCTTCGGTCAGAGGTCCGCCGTAGCTGAAGCTGGCAGTCGTCTGGCCTTGTCCCAAGCATGCGTCGACCCATTGATGATAGTGATCAACATTTCCGAGATTGGGACGCTGGTAGTCGCGGAACTTTTCCTGTGGGAACAACTGAGCTTCCTTGATGTGTGGAAGTAGCAGCTGCCCCTCGTCCCCCACGATGAACGAACCATGCTGAGGTACCTCGATATCCGGAGGCAGGCCCAAGTCTGAGTTTTTGGGGGGAGCATAAGCGCCGTCATACCACGTCCACATCAACGAGTCCGTAGTATGTTTCGTTCCGGGAAATTCGTATTCGACGATGTTCTTTTCAGGGTGTCCGATTCCGGTGGGCGGGCGGCAGGTCGTCTTGGCCCATTTGGGGAAGGTCAATTCCAGGGCCGCGTAGGGCGGATCGAAAATATGAACACCCATGTCACCAAGAGTTCCTGTCCCGAAGTCAATCAGCTTGCGCCAGATGCCGGGATGGTAGACTTCGGGAACAAAAGGACGCCACTCGGCGGTGCCCAACCACAAATCCCATTCGAACGTCTTTGGTACTGGCGCTGCTTCTTGATGTGGTCCGCCATCGTAACCCCAGTTCTTAAGGCACCACGCATACACATGACTGACTTTGCCGATGGCTCCGCTTCGGATCACAGCAACTGCGTTTCGATAGGCGGCCATGGATTGGGCATTGATACCCATCTGAGTAGGCCGTTCGCTCCGTTCGGCAACTTTGCGGAGTTGTCTCGCCTCAAAAATGTCATGGGTCAGCGGTTTTTGGCAATAGACTGGCTGGCCTGCGTTGAGTGCCATCATCGTCGCCGGTGCGTGAGTGTGGTCGGGGGTCGAGACGATAACGGCGTCGATGTTGTCTCCTAGCTTTGAAAGCATATCGCGATAGTCGCGATATGTCTGAGCATGCGGACGTAGTTCTTTTGCTGCAGCTAGACGCGTCAAATCAACATCACAAAGAGCAGCGATTTCAACGTGGGGATGGGTTGACAAGGCGTTCAAGTCATAGCCGCCCATACCGCCAACACCGATGTGGGCCGTGCGCAATTTGCCATTCGGAGAAACCGCTTGGCTGCCTGAGGGTAGAATGTTGAATGCGGCGAATGCGGAACTCGCTTGCAGGAATTTGCGACGGTTGAGACGATTCGTCATCATGACCTCGGTGTTAGTAGAAGAGTCTGGACGTGGTGTCCGTGTTACATCGCATGGATTCAACGCAGGAAGGCAAGCAGCGACGGTTGCAATGGTTGGTCCAAGTGAGGAGGTGTCGAATCGCTATTTATTATCATGTAAGTTGGTGGAGACTGCCAGTCTGGCTTTGTTGGCGTTCGTCGTTTCAGTAGTCTGATGACGGATGGCTGTGGCAGCGAATGTGTTCTAATTCAAGTGATGTGTCCAACTATGGGAAAGAGGAGAAATCGGATGAGCCGATTGTTGCGTGCCTTGGTCATCATTTTCTCGTTGCACCGAGTTCTAACTGTCGGGGCTGATGAGTTGCCTCGCTTAACTTCGTTGAGCGACAAGTCTGTTACTTTTCGACGTATTGAGAAACCGTATGTGGTTCTCCAGAGGGCGAATGTGCAAGCTGTGATTGTTGACAATCGGGCCGTGGACGACGAAGTGTTGCCTCAACATCGTGCCGGCTATAGCGGTGTGGCATCGCTGACACACACCAACCGTCGTGCGAACCTGTTCGTTCCAAGCTATTCCGGATTGAACTTCGAGCACATCCACGATGGTACGGTGCAAGATCGCAATATTTTGTTCGAACCACGCAACACGCCCATGCAACTGCGTGTGGTTGACCAGCATACGGTCGAGTTGTACCAGGCACCGACGCCACAGTACCAGCTAGAGAGTTGCTTGCGCTACCAGATGTTGGAGGACGGTACGATCGAATTGACTGTCGAGTGCATCCCTCGCGCTAACATATTCACTAACGGCTACATCGGTTTGTTTTGGGCTAGTTACATCCATCAACCCGAATCGCTGGACATACATTTCAAGGGACGTGAATCCAGCGAAACATCGGGTAAATATTGGATCCGTGGGATCACGCCCCGACATGGTGTGTTATCGACGCATCTGTCAGTTGACGACGATCGCACTTTCGTGCATGACGAAGGCTTTCCGTTAACGCTCGTATTCAACCGTTCTAATGATCGCTATTCCGAACCGTGGTACTACGGAGTTAGTCATGAGATGGCGCTCATACAGATGTTTCGACCACAGGACAGCATTCGTTTCACTCAGTCACCATCTGGCGGTGGCAATGGCAACCCAGCTTGGGACTTCCAGTGTTTGGTTCCCGATCCTCAAGTCGGTCAGCGATATCAGATGGTCATGCGCGCGATGTATGTTCCGTATGAATCCAGTGAGCAAATCGCACATTTGAGTGCGCCGCACGTAAAGGCATTGCGGTCGGAGTGAGACGTTCCTGGCACGACAGCGACGAATGATGTGATTTTATGGACCCCTCGACTTGGAAGGGGCTCTTTGGGCCGTTTATCGAAAATCGGTAAAACTTGGTGGCCAGGAAAACGAAATAGATCAATGGGAGGATGTCGAAGGTACCATTGTGTTCTTGCGTGTGCGATTTCCGTGGGCGTTCCCTTTTTTATTCGAATTTTGGGATTGGCTCTCCGAGCAACGGTTCGACGAATCGCTGACCAAGCGGTAGGCCGTGTACTGGTTTCGAGCTGACGTCTGGACAACCACAGAACGGCATGTACGATGAGCGATACAAAATCAATCGTTGTGTGTGAAGGAATGAACGATGAAGTTGTCTGGTAAAGTAGCTGTCATTACGGGCGGGTCTAAAGGCATCGGGTTCGGTGGTGCCAAAGTTTTCGGAAAATACGGTGCTCGTGTCGTTCTTGCAGCCAGAGGTGAAGAGGCAGGGCGCGCTGCCGATGGAGTTCTTGTCAATGCCGTATGCCTGGCTGGAGTCATGACGCCCTTGATGGAAGAGTGGGCCAATACGGAATTTTATCCAAAAGTGGCACTGCAAACGTTAGAGCATTTTCATCCCCTCGGACGATTGTCCACGATCGAAGAAATGGGAGAAGTGTGCGCTTTTCTCGCGTCGGACGAAGCGTCATTCATGACCGGTCAGGCGGTTGCTTCAGATGGCGGTGCGGCATTGGGGTATGCCGTGAAGTGGAAAAATTCGTAGGAAATGTATCCTGTTGCCTTGGAGTGCACGATTAGATGAAGACCATACACATACTATTCGGGCTGCTTGTGCTAATGGCCGTGGCATTAGGTGTGATCTGTATCGCACCAACGGTGCCGTCAGGCCAGGGTTACGACCATGCCAACTACCCAGCAGGCACGATTAAGCAGGCGCCCGACGGGATGCAAAGACACCGGCCAGTGATCGTTGCCGCTGGTTGCTTTGGCACGCTGACGTCACTGTTTGTGGTGTTGTGTGGTGCACTGGGATTCAACCGTCATCATCGAGATGGTTTGGGATCGCGAGTTTTGATGGTTGGGGGATTAGGATTCGCAATGTTGTTTTCGATTGTAGTCGTTCTTTATTGGCAATCGCTGATGGGTACATCCAGCAAGCTATTTGCTTTTCCCTCGTCTACGGGGTGGATGCTGTTTGTTGTCATGCCGTATCCGTTGTTACTTGTGCTGTTGTACATGGCGACGTTCTCTCGTTGGATGTTGCTTCCTGACGACGAAGCAAGGTTTCACGAACTAGTTGCCAAAAGGCGTACGGAGGACATGGGTCATTTGAAAGGATGATGATGGATCGAGCTACGGTTATTCTGGTTTGTGTTGCTCTGTACATGACGATGTGTTTGGTCATTGGTATCTGGGCCATGCGCCGTACGAAATCGACGCGAGATTTTTTTGTGGCTGGACGGGATTTGGGGATACTGGTGACTGGTGTCGCCGTTTTCTCCAGTACGATGAGCGGCTTTGGTTTTGTGGGAGGCCCTGGGCTCGTCTACAGTTTGGGCGTGAGTAGTCTGTGGATGGTTGTTGCCGCGCCTATCGGCTACTACTTGAATTTCTATCTGTTGGGAAAACGACTGCGCCTCATGGGAGAATTGTGTGACTCAGTCTCACTGCCTGACGTGGTGGCGGCACGCTACAACAGCGAAGCTTGCCGGTTGTTGACCGCTGTATCAATCGTGCTTGGTGTGATGGGGTATCTAGGAGCCCAGATTCTAGCTATGGCGACTGTCCTGCGGGACGTGATTTCAAATCATCCGGCTATCGGTTCGGTGTCGCTTGAAGCTTGTATGGCATTTGCTTGTGCGGTTTTGGTGTTTTATTGTGTAACGGGTGGAATCATTGCGTCCGTCTACACGGATCTTATCCAAGGGCTGATTATGGTCGTGGCAGCCCTTCTCGTGTTTGCTGCGGCATGTCGTTCCTTTTCTGGTGGCATGAGTGGCATTGTGGCTACCATTCAATCAGATAATCCAGAGGCTATGTCGCCTTGGGGTACCTTGGGAATGGTCGGTAGCTTGTCGTGGTTCTTTTTGTTCGCTGTTGGGAATGTGGGCCAGCCACACGTCGTTACTAAGCTCATGATGAACAAGCGAATTGCCGACACCAAACATATTTTTTTGTTTACGGTTGTTGGGTATGGCTTGTCCGCGCTTTTATGGATCAGTATCGGATTGGTGATGCGAGCACACGTGTTGGCAGGTTCCCATCCTGCACTGGCTGCCAGTGACCAAGCGGCTCCGAAATTCCTACAAGCGTTTGCGCATCCGTTGCTGGCTGGGATGGTATTTGCCGGATTGTTTTCCGCAATCATGTCGACGGCCGACGCTTTTTTGAATATTGGCGCCGCCGCGATCGTGCATGACATTCCGCGCGCTATCATGGGACGTTCCTTGGTGCGTGAACTGCTGTGGGCGCGTCTGGTCACCATCGTGTTGGCGATCATAGCTGCGTTCTTCGCTCTTTATCTGGGGGATCTCGTAGCGATATTAGGAGCCTTTGGTTGGGGAACATTCGCGGCAGCATTAGTGCCGACCGTGGCAATCGGTTTCAATTGGAAGCGAGCCAACGCACCGGCTGCTATCGCGGCTATCCTGTCGAGTCTCCTGATTAACTTTGTTGTGCGGGTAGGAAACATTACGCTACCACATGGTCTGCAGGTGGGAGCTTTGGCGTTGATCGTCTCACTTTTGCTTTTCTTTGGTATTTCATTATGTACGTCTCCGCGCCGAATTGATCCGGACATTGAAGCGGTGATGGATATGTGAAGAGCGACAAGTTATCGATGTCGGATTCGATGGAATCGTTATCTGGCACGGTTGGTGTTGCCGGTTATTGGGGCGACGCTTGTGCTTCCCGGCGGGACGGCGCAGGCTGTTTTGCATTAGTCGGTAAGATCGTGCAAAGAGAAAGATGGTTTACACCGCTCTGCAAAAATTCACGAAGAGTCGCGAACCGCATTCGACATACCTGCAATCGTTGTCGTCATGTAGTGGATCCAAGTTCAGCGCAGTTTAGTCGCGGTTTGAACTTCTTGACGATGCAACTTTGCCAGGCAAGTTTGCCTGCTGTTAGATTTTCCATGGGAAGCGTTTGTACAAAGATCGAATCAGCGACCTTTCCCCACGCCTTCAGCTGACCGCGTTTCAGGCGTAGGCGATTTCTTAGGCCTAATGTTTCACCTGCGTACAGTTTGTTTTGCGAATGGTCGCTTAATATGTAGAGACCAGGTTTGTCGGCAACTTTGGAAGCTTTGAGGTCGGCAATGGGTACTGACTCGGTGAAATTCGAAGGGGGAGTCAATACTGCGGCTCGGCTACGAGCATTCTTTGCTTCCTTTCGAAGCATCAAAGCTGCCCATCGGTATTCCAGCGGGGAAAATCCGGGGGCAAATTGTCCAGCGATCGAGTCGAAGTCAGCTGCCAAATTTGGAGCACAGAGTATTTCATCCAGGCTTCTTGCACAATGGTTGCTTAACATACTCTGCCAAGCGATTTCACTGGCAAACATGTAGCGATCACAGTCATCCCAGGCAAAGCTCGTTCGGCGACCAGTTTGAATATGTGATAACTTGCCAGCTTTGCGAAGTCGAAACAGGAGCATGTTCCACGTTCGCGCATCGCCGACAAGCCCAAGACGCTCGCAGGCGCTGATGAATTCTGCGTTCAACTCGGGGTCGGTAACCACTCGGTCCGCCGAAAAGCCTTCATGTGTTAAACGGAAGGCTTCCACGATGCCTCGCAAGGTCAACTCGAGTTGGATTTCCTCGTATCGCTTTTCTTTGGCGAATAGATCATCGTCGACAGCTGCCGTTTTATCTTTTGATTTCTTTGTACGGCGTTTCCCAGTTTTTGGCGCACTTTTAGTCGGCTCCGCAGACCCGTCCAGACGGTCCCCTACTCGGATGGCATCAAGTCTGCCAAGTCCGTATTCGACGTAGTCTTGAGAAATCTCAAAGCCAATGAATTTGCGGCCAAGTTTTTTGGCTACGGCAAGAGTCGTTGCGCTGCCGGAAAAAGGATCAAGGACGACGTCGCCAGGATTAGAGCAAGTGCGGACAATGCGACCTAACAACTGCTCCGGCATTTGACAACCATGAAACCCGGCACGTTCCTTGAACGTTCCAGCCACGCGAGGAAAGAACCAGGTGTCTTCGTCGGGGCCAAAACAGTTGTCGAGGTCCTGAGGTCGGAGGGTAAACGTCCGGTCATTGTCCGTCGGTGAGTTCTCCAGATCAGGTGACCATGAGCCGTCATCGTCGCTGACAAGTTCTCCGACCACATTGGCAGGTCGAATGATCCATGTGTCATCCGGCAATCGTCCTTTGGGATTTGCTCGTTTGTCGTTATAGACGAGCTCTCGGGCCGAAGGGACACGGTTGTCGAGCTCTCCATCAAG
>JAKVBZ010000076.1 GCA_022448645.1 Pirellulaceae bacterium | reverse complement strand
ACCTGCATCCCGCAACGAACTCCCCTCGGGTTTACTGTTCATCGCGTATGGTGATTTATCAAGCCGGCTGATGGCAGGTGACACCCACGGGTCCGGAATGCCCACCAGCAAAGGCCTAGACGTCGAACTAACGGCGATGGATTCGCCACCGAATCAAGACGAGTAAAACTCAAGTGATTTGACATGCCATGAACGTTTCGTATCAGAAACGTTCTCCAGAGAACCTGGTTTTCGAGGACTCAATATTCATGGTCACCCAAAACGAATCGAATGGGAACTCGTCGTTGAAAATTGTGAAGGATGCAACCTGCACCTTTTGCGGTTGTGTGTGCGACGATATTGACTTAACCGTCGACGGTCACACCATCGTGGATGCAAAACGAGCATGCGTTTTGGGAAACAGTTGGTTCTTGAATCATGAGATCGAAGATCGTCCGTCGTGCTTGATCGAGGGACAGCCCGCTTCGGTCGACGAGGGTGTAGAACGTGCCGCACAAATTCTCACGCAAGCCAAGTATCCGTTGACTTACGGGTTGAGCGATACGACCTCCGAATCCCAGCGAGTAGCCGTGGGGATCGTCGACTGGATTGGCGGCATTGTAGACACAACGACCAGTGTATGTCACGGACCTTCAGGAATGGCTTTTCAGGGAGTCGGCGAAGCTACCTGCTCGCTAGGTGAAGTGCGTAACCGAGGGGACATGATCATTTTTTGGGGAAGCAATCCAGCCGAAAGCCATCCTCGGCACTTCACGAAATATAGCTTGATGCCCAAAGGCATGTTCTTGCCGAACGGTCGCAAGGATAGAACTTGTGTCATCGTCGACGTGCGGAAAACGAAGAGTGCTAAGGCGGCCGACATTTTCGTACAGATCAAACCACGGAAAGACTTTGAGGCACTGTGGACATTGCGAGCTTTGGCTCAAGATATCGAATTGGATCCTGAGCAAGTAGAACGAGAAACAGGGAATCCATTGTCGCTCTGGCAAGACCTCATGGCGCGGATGAAAGCCTGCAAGTTCGGTGTTATCTTTTTTGGGATGGGGCTTACTATGACGCGAGGCAAGCATGCCAACAGTGAAGCTGTGTTGGCACTGACCCGCGACATGAACCGACATACAAGATTTACCTGCAAACCCAATCGTGGCCATGGCAACGTTACGGGAGCAGACAACGTCGTTTCGTGGAGGACCGGTTATCCGTTTGGGGTCAATATGACGCGCGGGTATCCACGGTTTAATCCAGGCGAATATACGGCCGCTGACGTGTTGGCGCGTGGCGAAGCTGATGCAGCTATGATCATCGCCAGCGACCCCATGGCAAACTTTAGCCAACCTGCCCGTGACCACTTGGCAAGTATCCCCTACATCGCTTTTGATCCCAAAGAGACGCCGACGACTCGTGCCGCGACGGTAGCTTTTACGGTGGCAACCTACGGAATTAATGTTCCGGGAACCGTTTACCGTATGGACGATATCCCGATTCCTCTGCGGCCAGCATTTGAATCACCTCACCCCAGTGATTACGAGATCCTGAAACGGATGGAAAAACGCGTCAAAGAATTACAGCGCGCCTAGCTTGGTTCTCGGTTCCGGGATCTCAGTGGAGAGTTCACGGGGATGGCGTCGCCGTCAGGGACTGTCCAGCATCTAGCAACGACGGCCCTGGTCCTTGCGTGAACATCCGGGTTACGCAGACTTTCTGAGATCGCTATGAAACAGCTTACCGTAGAGGGGACAGCGTGCTGCTAATTCATCGTGTGTACCGAGGTCGGCGATTTGGCCACCATCCATCACTAAGATGCGGTCTGCCAAGGTAAGTGTAGAAGCTCGGTGCGTGATTATGATAGTTGTGCGACAACGAATGAACTGTTGCAACGCTTCATGAATCAAACGTTCGCTTTCGGGGTCGATCTGACTGGTCGCTTCGTCCAAGATCAAGATTTCGGGGTCGCGTAAAAAAGCTCGAGCCAACGCGATGCGTTGCTGCTGGCCACCGGACAAACGACCACCGCCTTCTCCAACAATCGTGTCATAGCCCTCTTCCAGCTTTTCTTCAATAAACTGATGTGCAAATGCTTGTCGCGAGGCAGCGACGATTTGTTTGTCTGTGGCGTCGAAAGAACCGTAACGGATGTTGTCCAGCACCGATTCTTCGAGCAAAAACGTTTGTTGTGAGACCCACCCGATCCGTTGGCGCCATTGTTCCAACGACACATCCCGCAAATTCATCCCGGACACGCGAATAGCACCCGCACGTGGATCATAAAAGCGGGCAATGAGATTTGTGAGTGTGCTCTTTCCGCAACCATTGGGCCCGACAATGGCTAACGTCTCCTGATGTTGGATTGTCAGGTTAAAATCTTCCAGCAAAGGTTCTTCGTCTTGATAGCAGAAATTAACATTCTCGAACGTGATTTCGCTGACCGGAGTGGGTAACGGTCGTGGCCGAGCTGGACTGGTAATCGTAGGAGGACGGTCCAGCATAGAGTAGATGCGTTCCGCACCGGCTTCAGCTCGTTGTAATAGCGGCAGTACGTCGGCCAACTTGCGTATGGGGTCACAGGCACCCACCAAAAGTCCATAGAAGAGCATCAAAGAGCCGAGGTCCATTTCGATGCCCAGTGGGATTCCCAAAACTGGCAAAGGTTCACCCAGAACAATAAAACAGCCAGCCACTAGAGCCAGGCATAGCACACCCATTCCCAATATCTCGTTATTCACACGAGCCAAGACTCCATAGACTGAGACTCGCAATAGCCTCTGATAGAGACCTTGTGTGGCATCTACAAAACGTGATTTCTCCCAGGCTTCTGTGGTATAGGCTTGAATGAGTTGCAACGCATGGAAGGATTCTGAAAGCCGCTGAAAGAAATGTGCATTTTGAGTCAAGGCGCGGCGGCTGGCACGCTTGATGGAATTGGCCAAAAAATACATCAGCAATAACGGAATAGGACAGACGATCATCGAGATTAGTAGCAGTTTCCAGCTAATCCACGCTGCACCGGCTACACAAACAATCATCTTCAAAGGTTCACGCAACGACTTTCCGAAAATGGTAGTCAGGCCAGTTGTCACATTCCCGGCATCGGCACTGAAATGGCTGATCATCGTACCACTGTTTTCTTCGTGGAACGCACTCATTTCAGTGGCAAGTGTATGTCTATAGAGTTCGTTTCGCAGGAGCATGACCGTACGCTGACCCAAACGACTCACAAAGTAGAGATTTGCCACTAGGAATGCAGACTTAATGATGGTGCCAATGAAGACAAAAGCCGCCAACATAATCACCGTATTCCGTGCATCGGGCGGAAGATACTTTTTTACGTAAGGTTCTAGCCATTGGTGCGACGCCAGACTTTTTTGTTCCTGCGCCAATCGCTGCTCTTCCAAGATCCGCTGTCGCTCAACCTTCTCAAAGCCTTCACCAGCCTCGTGTAAAGCTTGCTCTTGGTTACGTAAGGCAGCAATGTTTTGGTTGAAGCTGTCACATTCATCTTGTGATAACTCGATTTGTCCATCGATCCATTCGTGCATGGATCGACCCTCAAACACGCATTGGACAAACGGATAGACTGCTCCGATGTTGACGCCCCATAACAGAGCGACACCCAGGGAACTCACCAGAATTCCTGCAATGGTCCAGTGATGCTGTAGAGCCAGGCGAACCGTACGTTGAAAGTAGGTCATGGAGTGAATGTCTCTATATCAGTTTTGAGAATCTTGATGGTGTATGAAGGATTACGAGAACTGCTTAGCAAGCTGCGTGTCTTCCATTTGGTATTCATGCGGCCTGAAGGTCGAGCCGTTCATGATTCAGCTGTTCATAGAGCGAGCGATATTTTGTGGCTTGAGTTGTCATGTTAAAACGCTGCTGTACGAACTGCCGCGCACGGCGTCCCATTTCAAGCCGACGTGACGGATGTTGTAGTAGCCAGACGATGTGCCGAGCTAAATCGACAACGTTGCCACACTCGGCCAACATGCCCGTTTGTTTGGGTATGACGTAGTCGCGCAAGCCGCCTACGTCAAAAGCAACTACAGGCACGCCACACGCCATCGCTTCCACACCCGTTTGCCCCAATGCTTCTTCCAAGGATGGAACTACGAAAACGTCGGCTGCGGAATACACCTGCGCCAAACGCTGTTCGTCGTGTACAAAACCGAGCATTTTGATATTTGAAAGTTGGTTTGTAGTCTCCAGCGACTGATCTGGCTCACCGAATGTAACCGTTGTGAACGGAACCGTACGATGCGAGATCGACAAAGCACGAAGTAGCTCCTGGAAACCCTTGCGACGGTTCTGGCATGATTCCGCGCCAAAAGCAACCAATGGTCCATTTTCTGGCAATCCCAGCTGTCGCCTCGCCTGATACTTATTGTGCGGCCTGAACGTCTCGGTATCCAAACAATAGTGGATGGTGCGAAAGCTGCGTGCGCAGTCCATGATGCGACTGCGTCTAGCCTGTTGCTCCATCCACCGACTGTTGGCAACGAGATGCAGGTTGTGTCCGGATAATGACTGCCGCTTCGCCTGGAAAAAGCGGTTTGACAAATCGTCAGGATGAGGCTGTCCTAACTGTGGACAACATTGGCAAGCCGAGGTAAATCGTTCGCAACCTTGGCTATAGTGACATCCACCCGTTAGCGGATTCATGTCATGAAGAGACCAGACGACTGGAAGCTCAGGAGACAGACTCTGAAAGAACGACGGATAGTCGATCAAATTCGATACCCAATGCAAGTGGACAATGTTTGGTTTATGTTCCTGAGCAGGTAATGTGGTAGCCCGAGTTCGAAAGGGTGAGGAAAAGAGTTCCAGTCCATCTGGGCGGCCATGCAGAGCCTTGTGAAGTTGACGCTTTTGCCAAGGCTTGAATGCGGCCTCCGCGATACTCCAGCCGGCCCGCTGCCACATCGTTCCAGATGACTCGGCCCAGCGCATCACCTGATAAGTCGGATCTTTGTCGACTTCTGAATTTCGCCGGAGGTGCCAAAAACGACTGTCGACTCCGATTTGCCGGAGTCCATGATGTAGCCGACGCGCCGCCACTGCGGCGCCACCGGACAAACTCGTGCTGAGATGATTGACAACCATCGCAATCTGTTCGCAATCCTATACGACCGTAATCCAGGAGTATTGGAGTGCTATCTATAGCAAACGAGCGTTTTTCTCAGCAATGTCAACGTAAAAATCATTGATTCCTATCAAGTGATGTTGAGCAGTTCCTCTATCTTTTCTTGACGTCCGCCAACAAACTCGATATCTCCAGATCACGTCAAGTGGTAGCTGAAGCCATCCTAGGCTGGGGGCTAGCACAATTTACAAATCTCTCCGGGAGGGTCGGCCGTTGCAGTGGCTGGGAAGGGTGACTTGGGGTTCGGTAGTGGGACAAGGAAATCTGCACTTTAGCCCTCCCCGTCTGCAACTTACGACCTTTCCAGCGGGAGGATGGAGTAGACGAGGCAGCTCGTGTTGCTCTGCTACATCACGCGTTGCATGCTAAAGTAATTCAAACAAACATACAAAGAGAGACTTTTCAACGTTGACCTCAGGGTTCACTACGCAACGCCGATTTGTGTTACTTGATCACTCACTAGAGAAAGTGGGCGGCCATAATTACGAATACGCAATAGAGATAGGGAAGGCAGCAGAGCAACAAGGCTTAGAGGTCGTGCTAGCGACTCATCGCAATTTTCAACCGAATGGTAAGCTGCCGCGTCATTGGACCGTTTGTTCCCCTTTTCCTTTTAATTCTTTTAATCGGTATTCTCTTTACAAAAGCGGACAACTCTGGACTCCTGACACCATTGTCGTAGGGCGTTCAGAGGCATCCCGACTTGCCGCATCTTGGTACGGTTCCTGGCGTCGTTACCGTGGTCAATGTCTGGTCAACCAGATGGCCGAGGCGTGCCAGCGACTCTTCACGCAAGTGCCACTCAGAAAAGAAGACATTGTTTTCGCACCAACGGTGTCTGAGTTTGATTTGTGGGGAATCGCTCAGTACCTGAAATATTCGTCGAGTGCTCGCGAGGCTGTATGGTTGATGCAATTTCACTTCGATATTTTTCCCAACGGTCACACAGATAAAACGGGAGAGCATCCTCGCACTGTGGAATTACGCCAGCATTTTCTCAGGATCTTGAGTGACTTAGCAGACCATCGGATGGTCTTCCTCTGCCCGACAGAACCAATGGCCGCACAATATAACCAACTCGATTTGGTGCCGTTCCAAGAACTTCCCTACCCCGTAAATCCTAAATTCCAGCCATTGCAGAGACGTCCGTCCAATTCGATACCGATTCGCATCGCCACGGCTGGACATTTCCGACGTGAAAAGGGGCGAAACCGTTTGGGAAAAACCATCGAATCTTTATGGGATGACGTACTGGTGAATGGACGTGGTCAACTTGCAATTCAGGGGCAAACGCATCGCATTCGACGATGGCTTCCGCCGTCTACACGTAGCAAACTAGCAGGTTGGAATTTGCAGCCGGAGTTGCCAAAGCAGCCAGTGGTAGCCGTTCCACATCCACTTGCTCCAGATGATTATGTCGATTACGTGCGTCACACGGGAATTGGATTGTTTCTTTACGACCCTCAACGATATTTCGCCCGCTGTAGTGGTATCCTGGTCGAAATGCTGGCCGCCGGTGTGCCAGTCATCGTACCCGCAGGTTGTTGGCTGGCAGAACAAATTGCGGAGCCTAACTTTTCTTATTTGGCGACTCTCAAGAAACAGTTGCCCGTCTTGGAACGAACTAAGAGTGGGACGTTTTCAGTTTCTCCATCGACACATCCGACGTTAAATGTGTCCGTTCCCCCAGATTCACTCGGTCTATTGATCGATTATCGTTGCCAGGACCCTTGGCCAACTGAGGCATACATTCGACTAATCAGTCAGGCATCTTCGGTGAACACCGTGCCTCAAACGACCGTTCACGTAGTTGGAAGACGAGAAGGTCACCAAAGAGTCCAAATATGGATTCCATTAGCCAAACATATTCGTGAACTTCAGTTGCGCTGGGAAAATGCATCCCATCCTCATGATCTGCATCTGTGTGACACTCAGTTTCAGTTTTTGGGATCCCGAGATGGTGTTACAGGCCGACCTCCAATAGGCGCTGTGGGACTTATTGCGTCACATCCCGACGACGTGGCTAAACTGGTCAACGAAATGTTGATTCACTATGGCCATTATCGTTCTACCGCACGTCAATTCTCTGAGTCGTGGAGACAACGACACTCTCCACAGCAAGTCATGCACGAATTGGTTGCTCTGGCGGATAGCGCCGTACCAATCGAGAATCAATTGTGGAATGGACGAAGTCGGCCAAGTGTCCACGTACGATCTGCTTGAAAAGCTGTGTCTGATAGACTAGTGGTTTGTAAAAATTGATGTTCGACGGCATTGGTGTCTGGGGAATTGCAGTGTGTACCTCAAATCGAGTTTCTGGGCACGTATCGGTTGTGAGGAGAGCCCGCACATTTCCAGTGGTATTTTAACCGTCCTACCAGCAAAGCAGCAGTGACAAAATCCAATGGATGGCAAATGCGATGTGGCAGTTCTGGGGCTTTTCCCAGTATTTCGAAACGCGTCTAAACCCATAGGAACTGAGAGACTATGAGCTGCATTTCTGGACGTCGAATCGTCCTAACAGGTGGGGGTGGGTTTCTAGGGCAAGCCGTCTGTCGTGAATTAGCCAATCACCAACCAGCCGAAGTCCATGCGCCTCGGCGCGCCGAGTTCGACTTGCGAGACCGACAAGCGATTCAAGCGTTACTGCACCAATCCAAGCCAGACGTGATCATTCATCTAGCAGCTGTCGTGGGAGGAATAGGTGCTAATCGTCAAAATCCAGGGCATTTCTTCTATGAGAATGCCATCATGGGGATCGAATTGATTGAGCAAGCTAGACTCGCCGGCGTGGAAAAAATTACCGTAGCCGGAACCATTTGTTCGTATCCTAAACATACGCCGGTGCCGTTTCGGGAAGCCGATCTGTGGGCTGGCTACCCGGAAGAAACCAACGCTCCCTATGGCTTAGCCAAAAAGATGCTGATCGTGCAATCCCAAGCTTATCGCCAACAGTACGGCTTGAACGCTATCAACGTACTTCCGGTTAATATTTACGGACCCGGTGACAACTTTGATCCACAATCCAGCCACGTGATCCCAGCTTTAATCCGTAAAGTTCACCAAGCCAAACAGGCTCAACAATCTTTCATCGAGGTATGGGGTACCGGCACCGCTTCTCGTGAGTTCTTATTTGTTCGCGATGCGGCTCGAGGCATCGTAATGGCTACTGACCAATACGATAGTCCTGAACCTGTCAATTTGGGAAGCGGCGACGAAATCACCATTCGTGACTTAGTATCACTCATTTGCGAATTGAGCGACTGGAACGGTGAAATTCGTTGGGACAAGACCCAACCTGACGGACAACCTAGACGATGCCTTGACACCAACCGAGCGCGCCAAGAGTTCGGATTTGAGTCACAGATCGGCCTACGACAAGGCCTGCAAGAAACCATTGATTGGTATGTGAGCACGACCGGTTCAGCATAGAGTACACAACGATGTGACGTTTTCTGAACGATGAAAAGTCATGAGTTCTCAATGGATCCGTGTCTGATGATAAGAGGATTCAACGGACCTGCTGAAAGTGGATGTGGACATAAGTGGGACCACAATGCAGATTGAGTCAAGCAATTGCAGGCTGCAAGATGCATCACCAAAGCTGCGTGACCACGAACAGTTGTATGTCATGCTGTTCTAACTGGTCGCTGCGCTGCTTCAATAAAAGATTCTTCTATGCCCCAGCGGCGGGCTTCGGCAACCAACTGTCCCCAGGTAGTTTCGTCCAATTCGATGCCTTGCTGGCCGCGGTGTGCCCTCTTTCTTGATTCGATTTCACCAGGTACTAAAATTTCTTCGGTGTCTGTAGCCAGCGCCGAAGTCTTTACGAAATCGACGAATTGCTGCACCTCCGTAGCGAACTCGTTGGGGCATTCGAATTGTTGAGGATCCAGAAAGATAGAAAGCATCCCCTGCTCCAACTGGTTTTTGCCGTGATGGCTGCATCCATTTCCGGTTAAGGCTCCGGCGAGTAATTGAATGGCCACACTCAACCCATATCCTTTATGACCGCCGAACGGCAAGATGGCACCAGGTGGATCGCTGTAGTATCGGTTGGCATCTGTTGTCGGATTACCTTGGCCATCCAGAATACAACCGGTTGGCACCGGCTGGCCACTATTACGAGCGACTTTGAGCTTTCCTTCAGCGATCGCACAAGTCGCTATGTCCAACACCAATGGATCGGCGTTCGTGCGCGGTATGCCAATCGCTACTGGGTTGGCCGACAAACGTCGTTCAGTACCGCCCAGTGGAGCAGCCAAGGTTCCCAGCCCGTTGGTAGTAGCAAAATGAAGCGACACTTGTTTGGCAGCTGCCGCCATCTCAGCCCAATGGCCCATCCGTCCGAGATGGCTGCAACGGCGTAATGCCACCACGGCGGTGCCGCCACGAGTCGCCTTTTCGATGCCCAGTTTTACCGCCTGGGCGGCAACCACTTGCCCGTAACCCAGTTGGCCATCCGCCACGAGCAATGTTTCACTATCCACCAGCACAGCCAGCTTCTGATTGGGGCAAATCTTTTTATCGTTCACCCAGCCCATGTATTCAACAACGCGGATCACACCATGTGAATCGTGTCCTGCCAGATTGGATTCCACCAAATGTTCTGCCAAACAATTGGCTTCTTCAGATTCTGATCCGGCACGGCAAAAAACCGCCGCCACAAGTAACTTCAAGTTTTCTGGATGAGCATGCATGATGCGTCAAAGTATACCAGCTGGTCAGTCGGTGGCCAGCGGCCCGTGGTAATGCCGGCTAGCGCAAGTTGAAGCTGCGATTTCTCGGGAGAAACCGCGTGAACACAACGTCAATACGTACGCATAGGGTTACTGGTCCAAGTGAAAAAAGTAAGCCAATGCAAATTTGAAACCGGCCTACCAAAATCACTCCGGCGAACACTTCTGGACACGAAATCGTGGTTTACATGAGGTAAGTGGTGGAGGAAAATAGACAGATGCATTGGATTAGCCAGTTTCTCCTTACTTTGTTCGGGGCATTCGTCATTTACGCGTCGAGCACTGTTGGTGCGCAAGCAACAGAAGCTCGAGCTGAATTCTTTGAATTAAAGGTGCGCCCGTTGCTGTCCGAGCATTGTTTCCGATGCCACGGTCCGGACCAACAGCAAGGGGGCCTGCGTTTGGATCAGCTCGCCGCTATTTTGACGGGTGGTGAAAGCGGCCCGGCAGTCGTTCCTGGCAGCCCGGACGAAAGCTTGCTTGTCGAAGCACTCAATTACGATAGCTTGGAAATGCCCCCCGACGGGCAATTGAGCCAAACACAAATCGACATTCTGAAGGAATGGATTCAGCAAGGCGCATATTGGCCAGGGGCAGATCCCTCGTCGATGACCGTAGCCGTTCGCAAGAACATGGACATCACTGACCAAGATCGTCAGTGGTGGTCATTCCAGCCGAGGAAGCGTCATCCGGTCCCCGTTGGTCCGCATTTGTCAGCGCGGACGTTGAATCCCATCGACATTTTTATTCACGACCGCCTTTCCGAGCATTCGTTAACCATCAGTCCACCGGCCTCGCCTAGCGAGTTACTACGTCGCACATTTTTTGATCTCTGGGGCTTGCCGCCAACGCCCGGGGCGACAGAGCGTTTCCTCGCAGAAGCACACCCCGATGCGTACTCGCGGCTCCTTGATCGCCTGCTCGCTAGTCCAAGTTATGGCGAACGGTGGGGACGCCATTGGCTTGACTTGGTCCGCTTTGCAGAAACCAATGGTTATGAACGAGACTCCGACAAACCACTCGCATGGCAATATAGAGATTACGTCATTCGCTCCTTCAACCAAGACAAGCCGTACGACCTCTTCTTGCGTGAGCAGCTGGCAGGTGACGAGTTGGATGATGTCACCGACGATGCATTGATTGCCACGGGATACTATCGCCTCTGTGTTTGGGACGACGAACCAGATGACTTATTGGTCGGCTATTTCGAAGAATTGGACGATATCCTACGTGTGACATGCAACACGATGCTTGGTTTGACCATTGGCTGTGCCAGATGCCACGACCACAAGTTCGATCCGATACCTCAAGATGACTACTATCAAATGATGGCGTTTTTCCGCAACGTTCAGTCTTATGGTCGACCCTGGAAACCAACGCACTTGGAATTGAACCCGGATGCGAGTTTTACTCCACTGCGCAAGGATCAGACAGGAGTTGATTGGCAGGTAACACGTCAGCAAATTCAAAACGACATCGCTGACGCTAAAGCGGAACTTGTCGAGCTTTTGCTGGTGGCTCAGCAACGCATTCAAGCCGAACAGTCATCGCCTGGCATCGTGGAACTTGCCAAAGCGTTTCAAAAGCCACCAATCGATCGTTCACCTACACAAGCAGACCTGATCCACTCTGCCGAGCAACATTTCGTGCCCACCGAGGGGTTGGTGTTGTGGCTGGATGCCAGTGATCCGGACGGCGACGCCGACCCCAGTAACCATCCTTCCGACGGGACGACAGTCGATGCATGGCCCAGTGGAATGTGGGTCGACAAAAGTGGTTCTGACAATCATGCCACCGTCGGTGCTCGTCCGGTACAAGCACCGACTTGGATTGAGGCTAGCGGCGACCGCCAAGCGAGCCCTGCTGTCGTACGTTTCAATGGTACGAACACAGGCTTGTTAACTCCTTTGTACGCACATGCCACCATGGGGAATCTACCAACCCCCCAGCTAACCGTAATCATCGTGGCTTCCGTTCACTCCGACGGCAACTATCGTTCATTGTGGACATTCGACGGTACAACAGGTGGAAACCATCGTGGTTTCGGTGTCCACGAACAACAATTTGTCGCTCAAGTTGGTGGTGGGTTGCTAAAGAACAGCCAATCAACCGACGTTTTTCGCATTACCACCGTCAGCTATGACTATCCTCGCGATTGTCACTTGGATGTGAACGGCACAACCGTGTCGCTCGGAAACAAAGAGGGTTCGACGTCCTATGATCATCCGATGGCCATCGGTTACTTTCCAACTTCTATTCCGCCTGGAGCACAGTTCCTGGATGGAGACATTGCCGAAGTGCTTGTTTTTCGGCGATTACTGAATAGGCGGGAACAGCAAACGCTTCGACATTATCTTGCCGCAAAATACGGTTTGATGGCGGACGTAGTGGAGTCCAGTGTGGACGGGGAACTGACAGAGGAAGAAGCCACCAGGCGTGGTCAAATTCGCAGCAAGATTGAAAGACTTGAGACCAAAACTAAGATCTCCCGTCCGAAAGCCTTGTCGGTCCGCGAAGCCGGAATTGATGTGGAACCGACGCACGTTCTGATTCGGGGTAATCCGCGACAGACCGCCAAGACCGTCGAACCCATAACACTTTCTGTGCTCGGAGGCGAACGTTTGCCGATCGTACCTAGTAAAGTTCCAGAATGGTTGCAAAAACACAAGGTTTCACCGACCAGTGGAAGACGACGCGCCTTAGCCGATTGGATCACACGTCCTGAGCATCCTCTCACCGCTCGCGTTATCGTCAATCGGTTATGGCATTATCATTATGGTGTCGGCCTGGTCTCAACGCCTAGCGACTTTGGTAAGACGGGGCAGCCGCCGTCTCACCCGCGACTGCTCGACTTCCTGGCATCCGATCTGGTGTCAAAGGATTGGCATTTGAAACGCATCCATCGTTTGATGATGACCTCTGCGACTTACCAGCAAGCTTCTCGAGTACAACCTGACTCACAACTTGCCATCACCATTGACCCGCAAAACCGATTGCTTTGGCGACAAAACATGCGCCGCCTAGAAGCCGAACCCATCAGGGACAGCATGCTGCAAATCAGTGGAAAGTTAAATCGAAAGATTGGCGGGGCCAGTATCTATCCCACATTGTCGGCAGAAGTTCTGTCGACACAATCTCAGCCAGGCGCGGGTTGGAAACCTTCTCCGGTCAGTGCACAAGCGCAGCGCAGTATTTACTTGGTCGTCAAGCGTGCCTTGCGGGTCCCGCTTTTGGAAACGTTTGATGCCCCCAGCCCAGATGCTCCCGAACCATCACGGGCGACCACCACCGTTTCACCACAAGCCCTGATGTTGTTGAATGACACGTTCATCGACGATCAGTCGACCGCCTTTGCCCAGCGATTGCTGGAAGAGGCTCCAGGCAGTGATGAAGCACGAGTGCAATTGGCCTACCGATTAACCCTGAATCGCGCGCCTCGCATTGAGGAGCAGTCGATAGCTCTGAATTACATGGCTTGGCAGAGCCACGCGTGGTCCGAGCAACAGGCAACGGAAGGCCAATCTACCACGTCGGAAGATACCAAATTGTTTGCGTTGAAAGCTTTCTGCAAGATGCTGTATAATTTAAATGAGTTTCTATACGTCGATTGAATCATGGAAGGATTGGGCTTGGGGCTCGTTTTTCCGTTCCCATTGCACACGGTAGCACCATGTTACGTGTCGATAGACAACCCACACAAATTGCAGCGGGATGCACAGGTAGCCGTCGTGAGTTTCTTTGGGAAATGGGAGCTGGTTTTGCTGGTTTGGCGCTGACTGGCATGTTGGATCATGACGGCTTTTTCGCGAGGCATGGTTATGCAGCGGAAAGTTCTCAGCGCACTCACTTCAGTGATCCACTGTCGCCGCGTCCGGCTCACGCCGATGGAAAAGCCAAACGTTGCATCTTCATCTTCCAGTACGGTGGACCTTCGGCGGTCGATACGTGGGACTACAAGCCCGAATTGCAGAAGCGAGATGGTCAAACCGTTGACCTCGAAGTTCGTCGGAACACGGTCCAGAAAAAGACCATCTTGGCATCTCGCCGCAAGTTCGAACGTTGTGGTGAGTCTGGATTGTGGTGTAGCGACGCCTTTCCGTACATGTCACAAATCATGGACGAATTGTGTGTCATCAAGAGCCTGTATGCTGACACCTTCGCCCATGGATCCGGCATGCTGCAGATGAACACAGGACAGGTACTTCAAGGCTATCCGTCGCTAGGTTCCTGGCTTGGTTATGGTTTAGGTTCGGCAGCCAATAACCTGCCGGGCTACATTGTGATGCTCGATCCTCGTGGTGGTCCGATTTCGGGATCGGCCAACTGGACGAGTGGATTCATGCCAGCAGCTTACCAGGGAACGCATCTTCGCAACCAAGGCGATCCGATCCTGGATCTGTCTCCCAGTACCAAAGTCACTCGGGAGATGCAGCGCAAAGAATTGGATACGCTGGCACAACTTAATGCTGAGCACCTGCAAGAACGACCTGGTTATTCCGAATTGCCAGCTAGGATTTCCAGTTACGAGTTGGCTTACCAGCTGCAGATGTCTGCACCTGAAGCAATGGATATTTCCGCCGAAGATCATAAGACCCAAGAGATGTACGGGTTGTTTGATCCCAAACCGACGGAAAAACTATCGCTTGGGTCGGCTCCTTTTGGCCAACAATGCCTGATCGCTCGACGATTACTGGAGCGTGGTGTTCGCTACGTGCAAATCTATACTGGGGGTGGACATCAACAGGAATCCTGGGATGCCCACGCTGACATGGAAGAAAACCTCCGAATTCATGCTCCAGAAATTGACCGGCCGGTGCATGGGCTGATCACGGATTTGAAACGACGAGGAATGCTTGACGATACCTTGGTGATTTGCGGTGGTGAATTCGGTCGTCAGCCCGTTTCTGAAAACAACGAGGGACGCGACCACAATCCACAAGGATTTCTCTATTGGTTAGCTGGTGGAGGTGTGAGAGCTGGTCATAGTTATGGCGAACTGGATGAGTTAGGCTACGCGGCTGCTCAAAACCGCCATCATATCCGCGACCTCCATGCCACGATCCTACATCTCATGGGATTGGATCACGAAAAGCTGACATATTTCTACGGTGGACTCGATCACAAGCTGACCGGTGTCAAACCGGCCGAAGTGATCCGCGGAATTGTTGCGTGAAGTATAAACCGCAGTGAATTTCGCCGGCTGCGAACCATTCTCACCCCTTGATCCTGTGGGCACGATCGTTTCTCCGTGGATTCTGACGTAGATGCTCCGTCGTGATTTCCTGGTGACTTCAAGCCATTCTATCGTCGATCATCCAGATTGAAGCTGTGGCTTTATTCTTTGTAGATTTACAACACGGCACTTTGACGGTAAATTCGTGTTCTTAGTTTTTCACTCATACACAAATACCTCAACAGGAAGACATTTCTCATGTCCGATCGCATCGTTTTTCGTTCAGGCGAGTCGCTTGTGGCTGGTGGCCCTCCCTTTACCGCTGCTGAACCTGAAGTTGTCATTGGTGAATTAGATGGACCCGTTGGCACCGCTCTTGCCACTCTCACCGGCGACCAGTCGATGGGCCATTCGAAGGTGTTTGCCATTCTCAACACCGACATACAGGTCCGACCTGTAACGCTTTGCGTCAGCAAAGTGACCGTGAAGAAAACGCGTTATACAAATATTTTGATGGGAACGGTGCAAGCTGCCATCGCCAACGGAGTGCTCGACGCGGTCCGAGCTGGTGACATCCCCAAAGAAAAAGCCAATGATCTGGGCATCATCTGCAGTGTATGGCTTAACCCGGGTGTCGTCGATGACGACAACCTCGACCACAAAGCCCTGTTCGATATCCACCGCAAGGCCATGGCCCAAGCCATTCATAAAGCGATGAATAACGAGCCCTCCATCGACTGGTTACTGGAAAACCAAGATAGTATTACCCACAAGTACTATCAAATGGGATTAGACGGCAAAATTTAGCCAGGGTTTGTTCGCATGCCACAGCCGGTATAGGTCGTTTGTGCTGTTTGCCGAATTGACTTTTCGAGTGGTTGGTTGATGTGCCCGCGGCATCTTGGGCGAGACAGCGATAACGCGCAAATTCTTCGGGATCGACGGTGCGGAGGCGGAGCGGTCACGGTGTGCGCCATAGGATGGCGCGGCGACTGCAAGAGGTTGCGGGTTCGCCGGAAATCATCCCGCATCAACCCTTCGTTCTTTACTGACTTCTACTTGTACGGCCTTCCTGCCGTCTGAGCGAGGCTCAATAAGGTAACAATCCGCCGGAACAGTTGAGTGTCTGGCCTGCAATGTAACTTGCCTCGTCGCTTGCCAAGAACACGATCGCGTTAGCCATGTCTTCTGGATTTTGGATTCGTCCAGCAGGGATCGATTCCACCACTTCTTTTTTGAAGGATCCCAACGGTTGTCCGCTACGTTCGGTGACACCACGATCGATCAAGTCCCACATGGGTGTGTCGACAATGCCTCCGCAAAGGCAGTTGACTAAGATACCGTCACCGGCAAGTTCCATACCGAGTTGTTTTGTCAGGCCAACTGCGGCATGCTTGCTCATGGCATAGACACCCAAAGGGACGGCTTTGCCAGGTGCCATTTTTCCGGCGCCACTGGCATTGATGATGATGCGTCCTCCGTCTCCTTGTCGCAACATTTGTCGGGCCGCTGCTGTTGCCGTCAGAAAAGTACCTTTGGCGTTGACGGTCATCTGTCGGTCGTAGCTATCTTCGGTCGCTTCGATCAACGGAGCAATCTCTCCGATCCCCGCATTGGCAACGACGCAGTCAAGACGGCCGAACAGGTCCACGGTCCGAGCAATGGCAGCCTCTACCTCTTTGACTGAAGTTACATCGAGTTCGTGATAGGCAGCTTGAGATGCAGAGTTTGCTGCCAACTCAACAATGGTTGCCGATTCCCCTTCCGAGACATCCGTCAGCATGACGTGTGAACCTTCCTCAACGAATCGTCGCGCGATCGCGAGCCCAATGCCGCGACCGGCGCCCGTAACAAGAACGGACTTGCCTTTAAGTTCTGGATAGTTGGCCATAGTTTTGCCGTGTGGGAGTGTAAAGTGTCTGTAAATGCATTTCGTTTCGACCAGCTTAGATTATTGAGGCGACGTTTTCCTTGCGCTGCCGAGCTAATCGTGGCATCGGGTGGAAGGCAAAGATGTTTGTGCCTTACCTTCCTTGCGTTGCCACGCAAAGTGTACAATACTGGTCGTACCACGAAAAGAATACTAATTAATCTGTCTGTCCGTTTGCCAGCAATCTGGAGTGATCCATGCGCCGAATGAAGGTTCTGTTCGTTCCTCATCCTGTCGATGAGGTGCAATATCCATGGGGCGAAGACGTCTTGGAATGCTGTCGTCAAGTCCATGATGTCGACGTTTTTGACCACGACCAACCTACAGGACCCCAGTTTGCTGACAAGGAAGCCGTGGTCGATCTGGGCGGTAACATCTCCGCCGAGTTGATTGACGTGGCGGCCCAGGCGGGCGTCAAATTCGTTCAGGCTCAAACGAACGGACTGGACCATGTGGCTGTCGACGACATTTTAGACTCAGGCATGTTATTAGCGCATTGCCCGGGAGAACTGAGCAGTGTAGCGCTGGCAGAAAGCGCGATGATGTTCATGTTGCTGTTTGGTTCGCAGTATAACGAGGCACGTGCGAACTTTGATAGCGGCAAAATATTTTTTCCTACGGGGGTCCAACTCAAAGGCCGCACGTTAGGCATTATCGGCTTTGGCAATAGTGGCCAAGAACTGGCTCGACGAGCGAAAGCTTTCGAAATGAAGATCATGGCCATTGACGTGCGGCCAATTGACCCAGAGATTATTGACGAAATACAACCCGATTTTTTGGGCGGTGCCGATGACACGGATCATGTCATTAGCCAAAGCGATTTCATTTCCGTCCACTTGCACTTAACGCCCCAAACACATCATTTGATTGATGCTCGGCGTATCGGCCTTATGAAATCTACAGCGTGTGTCGTGAATGTGGCCCGAGGTGGTTTGATCGACGAAGAGGCTTTGTACCAAGCACTGGTTGATGACCGTATTGGCGGCGCAGGCTTGGATGCCTTTTCGAAGGAGCCGCCTGATGTCACCTTGCCGGTCTACAAACTTCATGACGTATATGTGACTCCACACACGGGAGGTAGTTCCGACGGAACCTCGCGCCTGCGTGCGGAATTCGCTGCAGAAAATCTGAATCGCTTTGCTCGTGGTGAAGAAGTCTTGGCACGCGTGACGAAGTGATCGAAGCTCTCGTTTCTGAAATCGAATAAGTTCCAGCAAAGCAGTAGCCTTTGGCTTGACGTGAAACGTTAAATCAGCGGCCTCCTTGTCGTGCTGCTTGATTTGTTTTTCACAAGTCATGGAGCTGTTTGACCCCCGAGGCAATCTCAGCGGCACGAACTTTCTGCCGTCGACGATGAAGTGCTGGAAGACTTCGTTGCCCGATACCAAACTCGATGGGCATGAACTGCGGCCCCAGTAGCCAACAATTCAAAGAATGTTTTGTGCTGAGAGGTGCGAGCTAAGGCTGGCACCGAGGCTCGCAACGAAAATGGCGTGCGCACGGCGGAAATGGTGTTTTTTCGATCATCGTATGATTCCACGAAAGGTTTGAGGAATCGTTCTTCGAAGTCTGTCTGACTTTGCTAAGCGAAAACGGATTGTGGATGTTACTCGCTGTAAAGCACTTCCTGGCGGTAGAGCGTCAGCCCAATGCTAATCACTTTGCAATCGCTCAGCGGCGCAACCGACGCTGTCGGTAGCGATCCACCGTGACAGCTGTCACGATAATCGTGCCAATGATGATTTCTTGGATCGGATCTTTTAGACGTAGAGCATTGCAGCCGTTGGCAATCACTTGCATGATCAAGGCACCCATCAACGTCCCTACGATGGAACCACGCCCACCACTCAGGCTGGCACCGCCGATAATCACCGCCGCAATCATCAATAATTCTTTTCCAAACCCTGTCGCCGGGTTGGCGGTGCTTAACCGTGCGAAGTGTAATAGACCAGCGATTCCAATGGTGAACCCGGCGATCGTGTAGACAAGCACCCGAGTGGCTTCGACTCGAATGCCACATTCCCTCGCAGCAGATTCGTTGCCGCCAATTGCCATGATATGACGACCCAAAATCGTGAATCGCATCATCAAAATCACCAAGATTGCCAATGCCAACAAGATCCAGATACCGGGAGGCAATAATAACCAACTCGAATCACTTCGTGGATTGAGCAACTGTCGAGTCCATTCAGGCACTTGGTTTGGTTCGGGACGGATGGTTTGGTTGTTGGCAATCAGCTTGGCCAATCCCAAATAGATGGTCATCGTGCCCAGTGTGACAATGAACGGCACGACTCGCAACGTTGTGATGAGCAAACCGTTGAGCAGTCCTATTAAACATCCCACCATCACGCTCAAACTGACCGCCAACCAGGGTGGGTAGTTGTCTTGCAAAAACCAAGCCAGCACAACGGAACACAGCGCCATTCCGGTCCCGGCCGAGAGATCGATCCCGCCTGATGTGATGATCAGCGTCATTCCTAAAGCAGCCACGGCAACCGTTGCCGTTTGTACCATCACGTTCTGAGCGTTACGCACCGTGGCAAAACCGCCACCATGATCTTGCCATCGATCGGCCGCTGCAAAGAAGGCAATCACCAGCAGTAGAGCCAACAGTGGCCCCAAGTTGCCTCGCAGTGATGTAAGAAAACGTTGCACGATAATCTGTTAACTCAAGGCTCCCGACCACCGATGACACGCGAAATTTCTGGTTCGTCGAGCGTGTCTCGAGTTGCCACATAAACGCCAGTATCGATGCGACCTTCGGCGGATTCGCCCTGCAGATGGGCTAACAATGTCTTCACCCCTAAGTACCCCATGCGGTAGGGATCCTGCAGCACGAGGGCCTCCACTTTCCCGTCACGAACTGCCTGAACCAAATGAGGTGTTTTGTCAAAACCAATCAGTTTGACTTTGCCAACCAACTCTTCGTCTTCCAACGCTTGCAACAAGCCGGTAGCTGTGCGATTACAGATGACAAAGAACGCGTCGACCTCGTCACCATATTGGTTAAGCATGTCCATCGATTTGTTGTAGGCATCTTCCTCTGTCGGCCCTGAATATTGATCGTCGGACAGAATGCGAATGTCCGGAAACTCCTTGGCCATGGTGTCCAAGAATCCTTGTTCCCGTTGCGCGGCCGATTCCTGCCCGACAGTGTAACGAAGCAAAATCGCTTCTCCCGAACCGTCAATGGCTTTGGCCAACGTACGAGCCCCCAATACACCACCGTGATAATTGTCGGTGGCCACGAAACTGACGATGTGTTCTTCATTGTCTAACGCACTGTCGATGATGACTGTAGGGACACCAGCCGCTTTGGCATCCGCTACGTACGGTCCCAGTGCCGTTCGGTCGATGGGAGCCAGAACGAGTCCGTCCACATTCTGTGCGACATAATTCTGCACAATATTGATCTGGCCTTCCCGATCGTTCATCGTCAAAGGTCCATTCCAGTACATTTCGACTTCTCCGGCTTCCTC
The DNA here is from genome assembly GCA_022448645.1 of Pirellulaceae bacterium. The sequence goes on along the minus strand of JAKVBZ010000076.1, from coordinate 5,620 downwards.
CACAGCTGCCAGAGCGCCTGCCTCGACAGACGTCCAAAAGATATCGGTGGTCGCCATGGGAATCACGGCAATGCGATACTTGGTGGAACCATTCGTTGCGTCCGCCTGTGTCGAATTCGAGTTGTTTGCCGACGGTTGGCATCCAATCATCGGCAGGAGCAGGAGCGTGAAAAGAATACTACGGTACAAGATAATTCTCTCCCTGAATCGTGCGAGTTCTCATTTTGCCGTGAAGGGCAGATACCATTTGGTGCGTATCATACTATGCGAGTACCTGCAGCTGCAACTTGGGAAACCGTTAAACAGAGGGTGTGACTCAACATGCGGTGAATGGTGGTCAGTTTAACTACACACGTAGCCCTGTCATGCTGGAAACGACCTCTTCGCGAGTAGTGTTTTGAACGGATGTATCCAACACGATCTCGCCCAACCGCAAAGAAACGATCCGGTTAGCAACTGCAAAGATGTCATCCAGGTTGTGACTGATCAACACCACTGCCATTCCTTGAGCGGCCACGCGCCGCACAAGATCTAGCGTCGCTGCGGTTTGTGCCACGCCAAGTGCTGCGGTTGGTTCGTCGAACATGATCAGCCGGTGGCCATGGACGGTGGCTCGGGCAATGGCGATTGCCTGACGCTGGCCGCCCGACAAAGTACTGACCGGAGAATCGAGATCTCTCAGCTCGACGCCCACGTCCTGAATCTTTTCCTCTGCGATTCTACGGGACTCGCGAGCGTTGATGATTCTCAACGGCCCCAGCCCAAACCGTACCGGCTCTTGGCCCAGTGTGACATTGGCAGCCGCCCCCAGGTTATCGCACAGCGAAAGATGTTGGTGAACGGTTTCAATGCCCATGCGACGGGCTTTTTGCGGTGTGTTGTGTTTTAGCAACGCATCGCCTAACCAAATCTCACCGACGTCCGGCTGATGCAATCCGTTCAGGATTTTAATGAGGGTACTCTTGCCGGCTCCGTTGTCGCCTACTAAACAAGTGATCTCGCCGGCGTACAAGTTTAGGGAAACGTCATGCAAAGCCCTAACGCCGCCAAAATACTTGCTAATGTTTGCCAGACGGACCAAAGCTTTTTTTTCTGTCGTCATCATCGTACCGTCAATTGCCTTCATCGGAGCTGCCGAGTTGTGTATTTAGCTTCTGTTGCCTCATCATCTATAACATGCCCAACACAATGACAACCAGCCCGATCACGATCTCTCTCCTGGCGATGATTCTCGAACTATCATTGGCATTCATCACCAACGAAATCACGAAGCTCATCAAAACGCTAGCCATCATGATACCTGTTCCGCCCAACGTTGTTATGAAGCCCTGCAAACGATTGTAACCACCAACGAAGCCGCCAAGCGATGCTTGGTCCTGCACTGCGGACAAACGAGATGGCGAATGTGGGTATGTTTACACCCTGAACCTAATGGCCTCTCGTGCTTGGTGCCGGAATGGTTCGACGAATGTGCTTCCTAGAAGGACGGGGTGGTACTCCATCCGCAGCCACGCATCCTGGGTAGCGGTACCGCCATAGATCGACAGCAAAGGTGTTACACAAGGCCTTGCTAGTTTGAATATGTGTACGGTTGGAAATGCTCCAAGACATGGTACTTCTCTGCAATCCCCAGAATCATCAGATTCGTCTGCAACATCTGGGGTGGCACCGTATTGCAGTGAAATAGATCATAATGGCTCGGTATGACAACCTTGGGGTCGACTTCTTTGGTCAACTTGGCTGCCTCGGCCGGACCCATATTTCGAAATCCACCGTTGATTACGGTAAACATCACATCCGGTTTGTGATCCCGTACCCCAATGGCCACCAGATCTTCGTACGCTGTGTCTCCCGTAAAATAGAACGTGGGCCCATTCTCGATCGAAGCGAGATAGCCCACATGAGTCATATCATCTGCAGCAAATCCAATCGCGAACGTCGTACGCAGGGTAAGATCCCCCACTTGGTACGTACGGTTAGGCCAGGTCATGGTGATTTCGCTTTCCGGAACATCAAACTGTTTTTGCAGTTGCTCCCAGGTGTCCGGAGGAGCCAAATAGGGGCCTTTGCCTCCTGCCTTGCGGTAGCCGGGAATCGTACCCGGATCCATATGATCGAGGTGTGAATGAGTCAGCACGTACAGGTCGACACCAACCAGCTCTTCGGGAGTCATCGGAGCTGGAATGCGACGATTGGCATCCAAACCATAAAGGTCTCCGTCTTTTTTACACACATTGGACAGATAAGGATCTATCGTGATCAAGACGCCGCCGGGTGTTTTCAAGAAGTAACTTGATTGCCCTAACCACCAGACGGTCAATGAATTGGATGGTACTGTAAAATCACGTAACTCAGCGAGAGACAATTGTGACATGAGTTGTATGGTCCCCCATTCATGAGGCAAAGTAGCCAAACCGTTACCGAAGAATCGATTTCACAATCATGCTAACACGATGTGTCTGCGATGGATATATACTGCTATCGAATCAATACGATGCGTGCTTGCCTAAAGAGTAGTTTCTGTCACACCAATAGATCCGTGACAATTCTGGCACCTGTAACTTCTGGATCGGTCAAGCGCTCCATGCGACCGCTGTGAGGGTAGGCGAGTTGAGTATGATCGAGCCCTATTTGGTGCAGTAGTGTGGCGTTTAGGTCGTGGACACTGACCCGGTTTTCGACTGCCTTATAGCCAAAATCGTCGGTGGCTCCGTACACCAATCCAGGCCGAAATCCTCCCCCTGCCACCAATAGGCTATACGCGTGCCGGTTGTGGTCTCGACCGTCCCCACCCTCGGTAATTGGCAAACGCCCAAATTCGCCGCTCCACACTACGATGACGTCATCCAGCATCCCTCGATGTTTGAGATCCTGGATCAACGCCGCACTGCCGGTGTCGACGCGAGGACAAATTGTTCTCAAGCCGCCGGCAATATTTCCGTGGTTGTCCCAGGGCTGGTATGAGGGTTGTAATGGGGGAAAGATCTGTATAAAGCGAACACCCGCTTCGACAAGCCGTCTCGCCAGCAAACATCGCATGCCATAGCCGGCCGTGATTTCGTTGTCCAAGCCATACATTGTCTTGGTAGCCGCCGTTTCGCGAGATATGTCCAGGACATCGGTAGCTTCCAACTGCATTTTAGCAGCCAATTCGTAATTTTGAATTCGCGCTTCTAATTCAAAATCACCCTGGTGATCGCGCAAATGTCCCCGGTTAAGCTCGTCGAGTAGCCGTAGGCTATTGCGTCGGGCAACCGGAAGGACCGATTCAGGTGGATGCAAGTGATGAACGGGCGTGCCTGAACTGCTGAACTCGGTACCGGCGTACATGTCAGGAAGCCATCCGTTATCCCAAACGAGTTTTCCACTGGTAGCGTAACCGGCCGGATCTCGTAGCACGATATAACAGGGAAGGTCTTGATTTTCACTTCCCAAGGCATATCCAATCCAACTACCAATCGCCGGGAACCCAGGAAAGATACGTCCACTTTGAAACAGATGGATAGCTTGTGGATGATTGTTGTGAAATGTGTACATGGACCGAACCAGACAGAAATCATCGGCCATGGAAGCAATCCGAGGAATTAATTCGGAGAGTTCCACACCACTTTCGCCGTAGTGCTGAAACTGGAACGGACTCCCCATCAAGATATTCTTATTATTCAGTTGAAATGTTTCGACTTCGTTGGGATGTGGTTTTCCGTTTTGGCGAGTCAATTCCGGTTTGGGGTCGAACACGTCCATTTGGCTGACCCCGCCGTTTTGAAACAACTGGATGATCGCCTTGGCACGCGGACGGCTATGAGTCTGTCGAGGTTGTAAGGTGTGTGGCCCTGCTTCGCCTGCCAACACGCCTTCCGTCTGAAGTAATGACGACAGAGCTACCGTGCCAAAACCGGTTCCCATCTGCTCCAGGAAATGTCGTCGTGAATAATTCATGATTGGTTTTGGCGGTATGGGTTCTCTAGTTCAAATACAGGAATTCGTTGGTGCACATTAACATTTGGCACAGATCTACATGCGCACGATGCCAACAAGTGTGCGGATCTTCTGTTTCACGATATAACTCAAACTGTGTTTGAAGATAAGAAGTACATCGTTGCAATTCTGAATCATTCGGATAGCGTGCCACCAAACGCAGGAACGTCTCGGTGATCAGCTGGGGTAAGTTTTGCTGATCGACAGAGTGATAGATCTGTTGAGAGGTGACTTTGGCGTGTTCCAATATAAATGGATCGTTCAGCAACGTTAACGATTGCAAAACGGATGCCGAGTTTTCACGCGCTGTACAATTCAAGGGCACGATTGGGGTGTCAAACGTTTCCAATATTTTTAGCGGATAGTTGCGCCGCACAAAAATATAAATACTTCGCCGAAAATGCTGGGTCTTACCCGGAATCTGTTTGACTCGGGACATCCCATCCGGCTGCGACTCCAACATAATCGCTTTACCATACGACGTACGGTCCAACCGACCACTGACCGCCAGCACCGAATCCCGTACTGCTTCGGCTTCCAGTCGTCGCACGTTCTGCCGCCAAAATAGTTGGTTGTCTGGGTCCAAGGTTTGGCCAATCAACGGTGTTCCCTGAGGTGACCTGGCCGATCTCTGTCGATACGTAGAACTACTCATGATTTGACGGTGTAGTCGTTTGCGATCCCAACCATGTTCTATAAAATCTGCCGCCAGCCAATCGAGCAGTTCAGGATGCGACGGTGCGGCGCCAGACCGACCCAAATTTCCCGGCGTGGCCACGATGCCTCGACCGAAATGCTGTCGCCATACATAATTCACTGCAACACGGGAAACCAAACCAGCAGACCGAGTTTCAGGTTGCGTCAGCCAATGTGCCAAGGCCAACCTCATGCCGGTCGTTTTACCGACGGTCTCGACTGGTCGCTGCGCATGCACCAGCCCATCGACAGCGTCGGTCAGAACTGCTGGGAATCCAGGGAAAAGATGCGCACCAGGTTGATCATGATTGCCTCGACGGAGCAAGAACATCCGAGGAACATCTCCCACATCCCACAAGGATGGAAACGAATCATACTTTTGCAGGCGCGACTTCATCTCGACAATTTGGTGCTGCAAAGCTTCGATTTGTGCCTGCGATTCCGCGGCCTGGCTGTCGCCTTCCGGAGTAGCCTTCAGTTTTTCGATGTCGGCCGACACCTGCGTGATCTGGTTGTTGAGGCGTGCATTTCCTTGGTCGATCGCTGCCTTTTCCGAACCGGCAACATTAGTCTGGTAGCGATCTTTGGGCTTGACCCAGTCGTCGGGATTGTAGGCCGCCATGAAATGTCCCATCAAACGATAGTAATCTCGCTGCGGCATTGGTTCGTACTTGTGATCATGGCATTGAGCGCATCCCACGGTGAGTCCCATGACGCTACTGGAAAACGTTTGCATCGTCATGAATAACACATCAAATCGCTCTTTGTGGCCGTACTGGTCGTGATCGGTTACGTCCTGATTGTGACGTAAAAAACTGGTGGCGATGAGGTGATCTTTGATGTGATCCGTGTATTGTGTGGCATTACGCCAGTCAACCAATTCGTCGCCAGCCAGTTGCATTGTCAGGAAACGGTCAAACGGCAAATTGTCATTGAAGGCTCGAAT
>JAKVBZ010000075.1:6771-27599 GCA_022448645.1 Pirellulaceae bacterium | reverse complement strand
ACGGGGGTTAGTGTCACCTTAGGTGATATTCGTAACGGAACGTCGAATACGCTTCTGTTCTCAGAGAATTTAATCGCCGAGCTTTGGACTAGCTATGACCAGGGCGGACTATATTCTACGTTTGTTTGGTTGTATGTAGCTAGTGATAATCCCCCAGTCTTTGACAATAATAGAATATCATCGGCTCCTAATTCGGCACCTAGCCCAATGATGCGAATCAATGGTGAGCGAACCGTTTATCTGGCATTTGAAGACCTGGGTTCGGATTATAATCAAATTGTTGAGGGATTACGTCCATCAAGTAACCATCCAGGTGGCGTCAATGTGATTTTTGCAGATTCACATGGGCGTTTTATCACTGATGAAATCGATTATCATGTCTATCAGCACTTGATGACGCCTAACGGGGATGCTTCTGACATGCCTTACCGCAAGACTTATGTACTACAGGCAAAAGATTTCGAATAACCATCTTTGCAAAGTACCGTACGTCGGAACTAGGAACGCAGCGACACAGCTCCGGCATCGAGAGACGATCTGTTTTGTTTGCCAGGTATTGTTGCTCTTGGACCGGCCTGTTTTTGTCCGGTCCGCATTGGTCTAAGCTAAGTTCGCATGGGCTGTCTTGAGTCGCGTGACGTCAAAACCCAAGTCAGCGTGACAAGAAGTGCGATCGTGGCCAGGCGATAGGCAGACGGTTCGGGGATTTCTGCTAACGCTGCGTCGCCGGTAGCAGCGGTTACGGTGACCACGTACCCGTCAGGCGAAAAGCTTGCCGACAGTAGCGTGAAGTCTGTGATGTCAATCAGACCGTTCCCATCAAAATCCCCTTGGGTCCAGTTGTTCCCGGGGTTGGCTCCGGTGGGATCGAAATTGGCTGACAACACGGAAAAATCGGTGACGTCGACGTCCGCATCACCGTCCGAGTCACCGAGGAGTGCGGCGAAGATATCGACTTGGACCTGTTCGTTCGAGTAAACCGAGTCGTGCAGAAAATGTCCATTTCCCAAATGAGATGCCGCACCCGCATCAGCTGGAGTCGAAAAGGTGCCAGTTAAATCATTGGTGTACAAGCTCGTAAACAATCCCGTCGTGGTCGCCATCGTTTGCGAATAAGTCTCCTCCACGGTCAAGCTGGCACCCGTTATATCTGCAAATTGGGTCACTGTGAGCGTTTCGTTTTGTCCAATCGAGTGGCTGCCGTCGAGGTCCAGAAACCCATCGATGGTACCCCCTCCAGTAAGCTGCGCTTGAGGACCGACACTTAATTGTGATTCGACTTCGAATGTCAAACCACTGGGGATTTCCAGCGTGAGGGTTCCCGCTGTGCCGTTGAGCGTCGTCATGTAAGATTCGGCGTCGCTCGTCAGCAAGACGTGCTGTCCAGTGGTTGCGTTGGTGTTGGTGAGATCGACCATCCAGTCTTGATCGGGGGTGCCAGCAGCATCCCAGTTATTGGGATCACTCCAGGTGGCATGCGGATCACTGCTAACCCAGGAGTGAGGCTCTACCAGCTGGCCTAGCCATGCTAATGCGTAGTCGACGCCCGAGGCGGGTGAAACCACTTCTAGGGCGTAGCGGCCAGGTCCCAGCGTGCTGCCGATACCCTGGGCATTGAAATAGATGTGTTCCACGTTATCGATGGTGCTAACACTGGCGTCTAACTCGGTGTCTAGTGAAAAGTTGTTTGCTGTGTGTAGCTTCAGGTCGAGATTGTCCAGAGTTACCGGAGTGGGACTGAATCCGCCACCTGCCCCGTCGACAATTTGACGGTTCCAAACCAGCACGGCTGACAATTCGGCCAACTGCTGTCCGGTGGGGACTTCGAAGAAATATTGGCTGTTCGAGGCCGTGGTGTGGAAATCCCAGCCTGTTGCGGCGACATCCGTTATGTTACTAGCCGTTTGCTCACCAGCTGTAAGAATCTGGTAGCTGCGGTAAAGGTTTAACTCACCGGCACCAAAGTGATCGTCCAACGGTTGACTGGAAGTCCGGTTCCATTGGTCCAAAAACTCAAGTTTTGTGGCACCGGCCAAGAGCAGAGCGCGAACCGTTTCATTTTCCTCTGCATTGACCAGGCCCAGGTCGCCTGCTGTCTCTAACAACACAGCGGCAGAAGCCCCCACGGTTGGCGAAGAAAAACTGGTTGCTGGCGTCGGGGCCACGATTTCAGGCTTTACACGACCCGCGCCGTCATCTGTGGTAAAGCCATGACTGTGAATGCCATCGGTGCGGCCTACGGAGATCGTGTTGTAGTTTTGTCCTAATAGTTTCGGAAGAACGGTTGTGTTGCCATTGTTTTGGCCAACGACAACCACCAGGTTATCGCGATTAATGACATAATCCAGTCTCCGCAGAACTCCCACGTCGCTGTCAGTACTGATCCAACTGTGATTCACGATTCGTTGCGTTTCTACTAACGGCTCCATATTAGTGCCGTCCTTCAGGAACCCATTCCCCTGCCAATGATCGGCTTCCCAAGAGTGGATGTCAGTGATCCCCGGTGCGATATTGTAGGTGCCAAAAAAATAAATTCCCACGGTGGTGGCATGATTACTCGGAGTCAAACTACCACCGCTTTTGAAAACGAAATTCTTGTCAGGAAACCTGATGTGATTTTTATCTGGTCGATACTGTGAGGTGTTTTCTGATTTTGCTTCGACTATCCCCACTGAAATCCCGGTACCATCGGGCATGGCTGTACCTAATTCGTCGGCCAATTTGCGGTAGCCAATGTCATCCAATTCATCGGCCCACACGAAAGAAGTGGCTAGGCCGTTAAGAGACCCACACAAGACCAAGATGCACGGTATGAAAAACACGGTTTTTTTGGCAGAAGAAGGACCTTGTATCCTGCCGGGATGCTGTCGGATGAAACACAGTATGGTCATCAGTAAGCCGACGACATGCCAAATTCCCGCTGGTTCTGGAACTGCTACGCTGGATCCCCATTGGCTGGCGTAGCCATGCGGTGAGAAATGGAGGCTGAGCAGGTTGAAATCGGTGACGTCGATCAGCTGATTGCCATCAAAGTCACCCTGCTGCCAGCCCTGTGGTCCGCCAATTCCGGTAGGGTCAAAATTCGACGACAACGTATTGAAGTCGGTCATGTCGATGTCGCTGTCGCCGTCGGTATCCCCAAATTGGGCCGACACGATGTCCACCATAATCGTGTGGCTCTCCGTCGCGAGCGAACTGAGAAACTGACCGTCTTCGCGCAATAGTTCTCCTGGCGAATTCGCAAAACTACCGGTGATCGACTGATCTGCTGTCAACAAGCTGAATGGACCTGAGGAGGTGCCGCGGTCGATTTGAAAATCGGAGGCAAGTTGCAATGAGCTGTCGGGGTCTAACTGAACCGAGTCGGTAACGGTCAGCGTCTCCGATGGGTCGGCGATCTCGAAAATACCGCCGGAATGGATCTCCAAAGATCCAGCCAGTGTCGGAGCATTGGAAATGGAAATCGCAGCACCGGATTGGATGTCGACCGTGGGGCTCTCGAGGACTCCACGCAGGTGTAACACGCCCGACTGCACATCTGTAGATTGAGCTCGTTGGATTCCAGTTACCGTGACGACGTCAGTTTGAATGGTCGCGGTATCGGTCGAGAGAGGATGCAGTTCTGGGTGATTCCAGCGGTCCTCCGTCCAATCACCGTCTCCTTGGCCGTCCCAGTTGAAATCCAAGGGGGTCCAGTCCAGCTTTGCGCTGGGTCCCACTAAAAGTCGGTGCTGGTGAGTATCGGGATTTCCTGTTAAATCACTGGGGTAGTTTCCATCTGTATTCGCTGCGGCGGCGACGAAGTCATCTACCAAATTCAAAGCAAGTGGAGAAGTTCCTGTGTGAGGTTGGAAATGGTGAAACAAGTCGGAGTCACCTGCCGTAGTACTCATCGTCAAAGCGTAAGTTTGGCCTGCCTGTAAGGTCAGATTCTGTGGTAGATCGAGAAAACGAAACTCGCCGTCAACAAAGCTGGACGGATCCGTACCCGCCGCCATGGTCAAGCTGGCGATCTCCGTTTGCGTGGCGGTATCAAAAAGACGGATCACGTGGGATGTTGCGAGTCCATCGCTGGTCCCGTCAGTCGTTGCGTCACCTTGGTTGGCAGCGTCTGCGGCGCCGTCGTCCCACATCCCCAGGCTTTCGGCAATCACGTCTCGCGGTCCGACCGTAAACTCATAGCCAATGGCACCGTCACGATCATTGAAAAGTTCCGCTTCGCCGTCGTGCTGGATCAGCGAGCCCGGCTGGTTCAAGTTTGTATGTCGTGTGTAGCCTTGGTTGTGATAACGTACCAGTTTGTCCAATAAGTCCGAGATAAGGCTTGCATAGGCTGGATCATTGACCAGGTCTTGTTGTTCTGTTGGATGCGTGGCGAGGTTGTAGAGGTGCCTCGGGACGGGCGTACCCATATTTGAATCAGGGCTTCTGTATGGATTGATGAGGTTGTCGTCGACGAGTAATTTCCAATCACCGTCTCGAATGGATAGCCAGCCCCAAGTCTCCCTGTCGACCAGCGGTTTGGCAGAAGAGTCGTCGAGTTTTGCTTGCAGGGTGTGGTGCGAAAACGTCACCATAGATGGACGTGGTCCAAGCGGTTGGCCGTGTAGTGCCGGAAGAAAGCTCGTGCTGTCTTCGGCGTTCGTCGATTCGAGTGATTGGCCGGTGAGTTCTGCCAACGTAGCGTACGTATCGATTAATGAGATGGTGTCAGTATTCACCGAGCCTTCTTCGATGGTACCCGCCCATTTGACAATCATAGGAACACGGTGTCCCGCTTCCCACAGAAAGGCTTTTCGGCCTCGCATGCCGATATTTGATTCTCCCAGCTTGTCGGACCCATTATCGCTGGTGAACACGATCATGGTGTCTTCGAGAACGCTGTCCGAAGTATCCCCATTGCCGTCCGGGTCTTGCAGTTTGTTTATCAATTGCCCCAACGCGCGATCATTTTGATAGACATGATCGGATCGCAAATTTAGCGTAATTGGAGAGGAGGATGGTCGCGTGAGATTACCGTCCATGTCACGTAGCATCCCTTCTCCGGCAATCGGTTCACCGTTCAGATCATCCGGAGGATCATAGGGAGTGTGATTAGAAAGGGGCGCGTAATACATGAAAAAGGGTTGATTTTCATGATTCTGCAAATGGTCATCGATGAAGTCTAAGGCACTGTTCAGGTGGCGTTCGTCAAGTTTTTTCTGGTTCCAGAATCCAGGAGATCCACGATGGTTTTTGTCGGTGATGAGTTGTCGATCCATATCAACCCAACGATTATTTTCGATGTGTACGTCATACACTGCGTTTGCGCGAATTCCGAAATAGTAATCGAATCCGTGATCTGTCGGTGCATCCACAAACGGTGCTGTGTAATCGATGGAGCCAAAGTTGCTGGTGATATGACCATTCTGATCTACCGAACTCATGCCGATGTGCCATTTGCCGATGGCGGCTGTACGATAGCCGGCATCTTGCATCAGCGTTCCAACCGTGCTCCGTTGCGGTTCGATCATCGGTTGGTCTAGATCGTGGCGCAACCAGCCTCGTGCCTTAAGAAATGTCCGGTAGCTATGCCGCCCTGTAAGCACACCGTAACGCGTGGCCGAACACATGGTGGCTGGAGTGTGGGCGTCAGTGAAGACCATGCCGTCTCGGGCAAGCTGGTCGAGATTCGGCGTGTTCATAGCGACGTTGACCGTGCCGACACCGGCCGGGTCCAGGCCTAAATAGGCACTGGTGTCGCCGATTCCCATATCGTCCGCCATAAAGAAGACAACATTCGGCTTGGGTGCGGCCACAGCAGAAGAAACGCTGAGGCCCAAGCAAGTGAACGCCACAATGATGGCGGAGCAAAATGCCCACATATTCGTGAGGATCGTTAAATGCATATGCCCGAACTATGGTGTAAACAATGGTGCCAAGGAAACTGGCACATGCGCAAACAACCCCTTGTGTTATTATAAAAGCAACGGAGGAATTCTCAAGCAATTGGCCCTAAGCGCACGGTTTTTGCGGAATTTTTCCTGAAGGTAGCCCTTACATTCGTTACTCCATCGCTGCGAAACCATGAATGTGCTTCATATCGCGTCCGCCCTGGACCGGGCCATAGGAGGGCTCATCACAGCGTTTGAAGGGTTGGCCGCTGCACAGCAAAAGGCCGGACTAAAAGTGACTTTGGCCGCCACGCATCTTCAGGGTGAAGATATGGCCGTTGTCGATGCGCTGGAGTCTGTAGGCGTTGTCGTTCGCACCGTTGGGCCTTGTAAGACGGCGCTTCGCTGGCATCCCGATTTGCCTCAAGTGATTGACGAGTTGGTTCGCCAAACGGACATGGTGCATATTCATGGGTGTTGGGAGGAGATTCATCATGTGGCCGCCAAGTTGGCTCGGCGTCATTCGATTCCCTACGTCATCACACCACATGGGATGTTAAGTTCCTGGGCGCTGGGGAAAAAGTCACTCAAAAAGAAACTGTATATGCTGCTGCGTCTGCGCCGTCATTTGGGTCACGCAACAGCGATACACTATACGACCGAACTGGAACGGCTAAGCGTCGCAGAACACAATCGTCGTGCAGCCGCTATCATCGAACCCAATGGCATTGCTTTGGATGTGTTCGAAGAGTTACCACCTGCGGGGAGTTTTCGTGCACGCCATACGGCGACCCAAGGTCGTAAGCTGGTGGTTTTTTTGGGGCGTATTTTTCCTGGTAAAGGTCTGGAGTATCTCGTTCCGGCGATGGCTCAGGTGTCTGATCCCAATGCTCTGTTGGTGATTGTCGGCCCTGACGAACAAGGGTACCAGGCTCAAGTCGAACAGATGATCCACGAACACGAGTTGCATGACCGAGTGTTATTCACCGGGATGTTGCAGGGCAAAGCTTTGATCGAAACGCTCGTTGACGCAGATTTGTTCTGTTTACCCAGTGATCATGAGAATTTTGGCTTGGCGATCGTCGAGGCCCTAGCGGCAAAAAATCCGGTGATTGTTTCCGATCAGGTCGCGATCCATCCGGAAATTACACAGGGGCAAGTTGGCTGTGTGGTGCCTTGTTCCAGTGATAAGGTGGCGGAGGCAATTTCAGAGTGGCTTGCCGACGACGAATTGCGTGCGGCAGCGGCCCAGAGGGCCAGGCCGTTTGTGTGGGATCGCTACGGTTGGAGCAGCATCGCTCAAAGATGGAAGACGCACTATGAAGGGATTTTGGTAAACGGGGGTGTGCGTGACTGAGGCAGCGTACGTCACCAGTTTTGCCGAAGTGGAACGAGAGATTCCCAGTTCACAGGTGCGTCATGCAATCTTGACATTGTTGTCTGGGGCCGCGCGATTTCGAGGAGGCTTTGCCAGGCTTTCTGCCATCCCTCGAGTGCATTTCATTAATATGCACCACGTGTTTGACGATGAAGTTGACTCTTTTCGCAAGTTCGTGGCATTCTTGGCAAGCGAGCATAAGTTCATTACCTACTCGGAAGCCGTGGAGCGAGTTTTGCAAGGACGTGTTGACGCACCGTACGTGGTGTTTACTTACGACGATGGCTTCAGAAGCTGCCTGCAAGCCGCCGAAGTCCTGAATGAATTTGGGGCACACGCGATCTTTTTCGTGTGTGGAACGACCGTTGGTGAAAAAGATCCTTCACGCCTTGCATTTCACTGTCGTGAGATCCTTAAAATGCCGCCCATCGAACACCTGGATTGGGATGATGTTGACAACTTGCTGTTGCAGGGCCATGAAATCGGTAGCCACACGATGACTCATCCGAATTTGGCAAACGCTTCGCCGTCACACATTCAGGACGAATTGCAAGATTCGTTCGAGTTGTTTCAGCAACGGCTCGGCAGTGTGGCTCATTTCGCCTGGCCGTATGGAACCTTTGGCCATTTTTCTGCCGTGGCGGCTCGAGTGGTGTTTGAGGCTGGCTACACGAGTTGTGCGTCAGGGGTTCGAGGTTGCCACGGTGGTGAAGCATTCGATGACCCTCGGCGTTTGTGTGTATATCGGGAGAATATGGTTGCCAAATGGCCATTGGCACATTGCCTTTACTTTTTGTCTCGTTCTGCCTCACGTCCGTTTTGTGCAAGCAATCTCTGGCCCTCAGGCTGGGAAGCAGAGATCCTAGCGGGCCCGTTGAGGAGTTAGTTCATGCGGCAGTCTGCCAGATTAATCGTCAACACGATGGCGACGTACGTGAGGATGTTCACGACCGTCGGCATCAATTTGATGGGAACGCGGCTGCTGCTAGGTGTCTTGGGGCCCGTCGATTTTGGTGTCGTGACGGTGCTGGGGACCACCGCTGCACTAGGTAACACGATCACGATGGCGGCTGCGGATGCGGCCCGTCGTCACCTGGCCTACGAAGTCGGCTTGGGAGACAAAGGGAACGTTTCCAAGACGTTCATTACCACGCAGGCCGTCTTCGGTGGCTGGTCTTTGATCCTTGTCATCGTAGGTGCCTTGTTGCAGCCCGTTCTGTTCATGGTCCTCAACATTCCGCCAGGCCGTGTCTCGGCGGCGATGTGCGTGTATTTCTTGGTCCTGGTGGAACGTTTTCTGCAAATCAACATTGCTCCCTTCTTTGCATTGCTCAACGCACACCAACGGCTGGTGACCATCGCGGTCCTCGATACCATTACGGTGGTGCTACTTTTTCTGGCAGTGGTGGCATTGATTTTTTCATCGATCGACTTGTTGATTACGTACGCAGTGTTGTCTGTCATCGCCAGGTTGTTGATGCTGATTGGTGTCGCACTGTACTGTTGGAAAACCTATCCAGACTGTCGCCCGCGACTAGGGCAAATTGCCTGGCAGGAAACTCATAAGATTACTGGTTTTGCTGGTTGGATGGTTTTGGGACGTACAGCGTTTCAATTGCGGGGACGAGCCTCGTTGGTGCTGTTGAATATCTTTTTTAACCCCGTCGTTAACGCTGCCTATGCGCTCGCATTCCGTACCGATCTTTACCAACGAAGTATTGGCTCTGCTTTGCAGAATGCATTGCAGCCTGTGATGACGTCGACTGAGGCACGTGGTGACCGGGCCAGCTTAATGAGAATGGTGTATTTGGGCTGTAAGATGCCTCTGTTTGCAGGCATGTTTTACTATGTGCCCCTGATGGTAGAAGCACCCCACGTGCTGAAGTTGTGGCTGGGATCGTATCCTGACTATACCGAGATCTTTGTGCGGTTGGTGGTTACCGCATCGATGCTGTTCTACCTGGGTAACGGTTTCGAAATGGCGATGATTGCTCGCGGGCAGGTGCGTGGTGTCACGTTGATTTCTTTCTTGCTACAGTTCTCCGGAGTCGGCTTAGGAGTAGCGTATTTTGTTTCGGCGGAACCGGACGCTGAACCGTGGCGTTTGCCCGCGTTTACAGTGGTGGCCGTTACGCTTATTGTAATTGTGTACGCTACCTACGTCGGTCGCATTATTGGTTTACCCTTTTTGAGTTGGCTGTGGCGAGTCGTCGTGCCGGTCAGCGTGGTGGCTGCTGGCTGCTTCACCACCTCGGTCGCTGTGACGTGGTGTATGGATTCAGGCTTAGGAAGACTGCTAGTCGTTACCTTGCTCAATGCCTTGACCGCAATGTTGTTGATCTGGGTTTGTGGACTGGATCGGCAAGAGCGCGGCTATTTTCGAGATGCGTTGGCATCTCTGCGCGGTCGACTGAAGAGGCCGCGTCAAGTCTCATCGGAATGACTCACGAAGCCTCTTGTAGGATGTCCGATGTTGTCACGGCAGGCACAAGTCATTCGGTGTCGAACGCTTGAACCAACACCGGCGAACCTGGTCCTATCGCTACATTCTGCTTCACGAACCTATGCTATTTTCGGTGGAAATTTCACGCATGCGAACCGTTTGCCGTTTTTAATACAAATCGGCTCCAATTGCTTGCAATTAGTGCCGTGGATGACTAAAGTCAATAGAAGCAAGTCAATTGTCCCAGGTCGCCTAAAGTCTCATTCGACCTGCGCAATCCTTCCGTTAGGTGGCCGTGCGTCGTGTCCCGTTGCGACGAACTATTCTGCTCTCGCGTCAGTCTTCACGGATATGTTTTGACCACAAGATTAGCACTATGAGTTTACACAACCGAAGTGTCGCTGTCCTGCCAGCGACGGCTACTCTTGTTTTTGCCCTGATGGCTTTACCGGTGTCTGCCGAAGTTTCACCGCCGAATATTCTTTTCATCATGGCGGACGACATGGGGTATGGCGATGTGGGAGTTTACAACGCGAATTCCAAGATTCCCACGCCGAATATGGACGCCTTGGCAGCTGAAGGCATGCGATTTACTGATGCTCATACGGCATCGGCGGTTTGTAGTCCAACTCGTTACAGCGTACTTACCGGGCGACATGCGTGGCGAGGAAGGCTCAAGAAACAAACTGTTCATTATTTCGAGGAGCCACTGATTGAAACGGACCGTCTGACCGTGGGCGAAATGCTACAAAACGCGGGATATGCCACCGCAGCTATCGGCAAGTGGCATTTGGGATTAAATGTTCTTAATAATTCAGGTACCGGGTTTGTGCGACATGGGAAGGGTGTCAATGTTGACTATTCGTTGCCCGTCCAAGGTGGTCCGATCGACTATGGCTTCGACTATTATTTCGGAAAACACACTGGACCGGTCAATGCATTCATAGAGAACGACCAGTATGTTGGAACTCCAGTGCTGGGTTTTTTGATGGAGGTTCCGGGGTGGGATGAAGCGCAGAAAGGTCCGATTCAATTGAATAAGGCGCTGGACTGGATTGAAGCACATCACCAACAGAATGTTTCGACGGGTACAGACCAGCCTTTCTTCATGTACTACGCTCCACATTCGCCACATACGCCCTACACGGTTCCGCCGACCATGAATGGCATTCCTGTTTTGGGAGAGAGTAGTGCTGGGTTAAGAGGTGATTTGGTATATGAAGTGGATGTAGCTGTTGGACAGGTGATGGATAAACTTGACGCTCTCGGAATTGGAGACGAGACATTGGTCATTGTTAGTAGTGACAATGGTCCGGAGCTCGGCGCCAATTCAGTGAATGGCGCCACGTTGGGGCATGACGCTGCCGGTGGATGGCGTGGCATGAAATATCGGTTTCACGAAGGCGGCCATCGAGTGCCTTTTATTGCGCGCTGGGGAGACGGGACACCAGGCGGGTCGGTGATCCCCCCAGGTGTGACCAATGATGCCACCATCGGCGTGCATGACCTGATGGCGACGGCGGCCGAACTGTCGGGGCAAACACTACCTGCCGACGCTGGTGAAGACAGCCATAGTCTGGTGCCTTTGTTGACGGGAGATCCCAGCGAATATAGCCGTGAACGAACGATTCATCAAAGTGCGACTGGTGCGATGGTGATGCGCGAAGGCGACTGGAAGCTCATCATGGGGAATAGTTGCGCGACAATCGATTTCACGAACAATTGGCACCTGTATAACCTGGCAACCGACCCTGGTGAAACCACGAATCTTATCGTACAACAACCGGCAATCGTTCAAGATTTGTCTGCCAAGATGTATGCGGAACTCAACAAGGTGGCTCCTAATTTTTGGACGTCGGGGGATATTCCCGGCTATTGGAACGACAATGCCAACTGGGACAAAGGATGTACGGTTCCCGAATCCAACGGCGAAGCCATTCTGCGGAATTTGTTGTTCACAGGTGGCCAGGCTACTGTCCTCGATACGAATGCCACCGTTCACAGTGTGGAGGTGGAAGGAGTGGTGGGAACCATGTCACTGAAGTTGCACGACGCCATGACACTGACGGTGCTCACCGACGTTACCGTCAACGCAGGAGGAGTGCTGGAGGGATCAGGAACGATCGCCGGTAACGTACAAAATACATACGGATCCATTTCTCCGTCACCTAGTCCCATGCTGCCTGGGTCGATTCAGGCTTCTCATTTGGCAGAGGTTCCCGAGGCCGAAGCATTCTGGCTGTTGGCGTTAGGAGTGATGTTGGCCGGAAGCACACTGCGTCTCAAAAACCAATGGGCTTTGGCCTGTCCCGTTCAGGTCTGTCAAAACCGTTGAAGCAGCTGATGATTGTTGACGGTGGCTGCGCAGTCGTTCGCCGTCTGTTTCAGTCTCGTCCACGGCACTAGCTATGGAATTTTTTTGGGCACTTGTGATGCTCGACGCAACGGGCGCGTCATTTGTTGCTGCACGCATCAATCCAAGATCGGTCTTTTTCGTAACCGGCGGCGATCAGTGATTCTCCGCAATAGCTGTCGAACACTTCAGCCGCTTCGCGAGTGAAGTAATTGACCCAGTCTCCACAGATGCCCTTGCGCCGAATGGATGATTGGTCTGCTTGGCCCGGTTTGCGGCCTCCCGATACGCTCTTGAAGGAAAATTTTTCGATCGATCGAGTGGCTTGATCCAGATCAGTTGCTTGTTCAGTCAATGTGGCCATGGCATTGGCAAGCGTATTGGGGCCATCAGTCAACAGTTCTTCGTAGCGAATGAGCGGGGTATTCTCACGTTGGTTTTCCAAATACTGTTCGACATGCTTTCCCCAGTGTACCGGTGCCCAAGGTCGTTCCAGGGAACGCTCGATGAACTTAGGCAGATTGGCTTCCACGTCGTCCAGATCCTTTGCATGATCAAGATAACGTCGCCAGATCCGATGGAGATCTTTGGGGCTGTTTGTTTTTGTCCTGCGGCGAATTAAAAAATAGTTGGATACAAGTGAATCGCGTCCATCACGAAGCACGTAGACGCAGTGGCGATATTGAGGCCAAACAGTTTCGTGACCGTGGACGACGGCTGGACAGCCAACAGGCAACAGCGAGTTCTTGGGAAACGGGACTTTCAGGAAATCCGCGATAAGTTCACAGACCCACACGGTCCCGCTGCGTGGATACCCTACCACAAACACGAACGGGAAAGCGTCGGGAAAATAAGCCCCCAGTCGCCAGGTGATGTGATGTGACAGGGCACGAATTTTAATGGCCCGCAGGCTGAGATTGTTGTGGAATTCTTCGAACACCTATTTACCCGAAACGACCTTCCTGAAGGTTGCTGTAATAACAGGAGTTTATGTCTTATAATTTATGATCAACTATAGCTTGTCACTTCCAGGCAGTCCAATATGGCTGACCCGAACCACACTAAATCTTGTCGGCTACCGGATTTTCTCATTATTGGGGCAATGAAGTGCGGTACGACGACGTTGTATCGAGACTTGCTAACCAATCCGACGGTCTACTTTCCGATTGATAAAGAACCCGACCGTTTGACGTCGGATGAAGTGCTTTCGGTGGCTGGGCGGCAAAGCTATCTGGATTTATTTGCGGCTGCCTCGGCTGAACAGGTCTGTTGTGAGGCGTCAACGTCGTCCTCCAAGTTGCCTCAGTTTCCTGGCGTACCGCAGCGAGCCCGAGAATTATTGGGGCCCGACCTGAAACTCGTATATCTCGTTCGTGAACCGATTTCTCGTGCAATAAGTCACCATCATCACAGTTTTAGTGCTGGGAAGATGCCTGGGAAGTTCGAAGATGCATTGGCTTCTCACCCTGAGCTAGTCGACTGGGGGAAGTATGCCATGCAGGCCCGTGCCTGGTTGGAGTTCTACCCAGCCGAACAGTTGAAGATTATTCCGTTTGAAGAATATGTGGCCGATCGAAAGAAGACGGTGGCAGAGATCAGCCAGTTTCTGGGCATTCCGTCCGAGGTCGAGTTGATCGAAGAGGAAAAGGCTTTCAACAATTCAAAAACGGACACGCGCTTGGCAACAGGTCGTTGGCATAAGGTGACGAATCATCCATTCTACACGGATTGGATTCGGCCCTGGCTGCCGTTAGGTGTCAAGGATCGATTGCGAGACGCCTTGTTGCCTCCGTTACCCTCCAAGCCGGCGGCACCTGGCCCAGACACGATACAACGGATCCTGGAACGGGTGAGAGACGATGCTGCTGAATTGCAAGTACTGCTTGGTCGAAAGCAACCAGTATGGGATTTTGACCGAGTTGTGGAGCGTGTCGGAAAGTCGTGAGTCATGCGCCGGTGCCCTTTGTGCGACCGATTCTTGGTGCACGAGGCTTATTTTCGTTGACGCTGCAATTCGTCCTCAAGTTCTAATATCAAGCGACAAGATGTCAGCACGCTATCCAGCGAGTCTCCCTTGTCGTCCTGTTCGATTTGGCTGGCGATTCGGCGGTACATCAGATTGTAGTTTTTGATCTTGGGATACTTGCGCCGCCGTAGGATACGCTGATCATTCTCGGCCAGGTAAGTGGACGAATTGACCATTTTGACGGTGACTTGGTTCGCTCGCAGCTCGATGTAATCTTGGACACCGATCCGTCGAGTTCCCTGATCTGTCAACGTCATGGTAAAGAACGCACTGTTTTCTAGTTCAACAGAGATATTCAGTGTTTCATCGGTTGACTCAAAAACTTCCAAGCGTGTCGGGCGGGAGAAGTCGTTCAAATAGAGGAAATGGTCCAGCCAGTGACAGCCGTTGGACGTAAGTCGACTGCCCGAATTGGGCCACCGATACCAATGGTGTTCTGGCAACGGTTCTTCAAAGACGATGCAGTGATAAGAAATGGGTTGGCCCGGGGAAACTCCCAAGTCCTGCTTCGCCAAATCGTTGAAGGGGTGATACCGTTTGTGAAAGCAGCCGTAGAGTCCTTTTCCGGGGCCGTCCCGGAGGACTTCGGTGAGTTCTTCCAGGTGTTGCCAAGTCGTCACCAAAGGTTTCTCGACCACGGCCCATGCGCCTTGTCGAAGAGCATGTGCGGCCAGCGGTCCATGCGTATGGTGATATCCGGCAATTAGGTAGACATCGTATTGTTCGCCGTCACGTGGAAGTGGAGACGTATCAAACTGAATAGGAGGTGCATCCTGTGGGCCTGGGATTTGTGTTGGGTCGACCTCGTGAGCCTTCACAAGATTTAAATGATGTTTGATATGTGGAAGGATAATGGATTTTGCGTAATGGCCATAACCAAATAAGATTGCCGATTTGTGCTGAGTAGAAGACGGGCGTACCTTCGATGTTCGCTTTTCCAGAGGAGGCGTACTGGGAACCAACGGAAGCCGTTGCGGCGTCTCCTGGGAATGTCGCAAGCTTGCTTCAGCTTGTTGAAGCACTTCTGCACAAGTTGCTATTTCGTAGGACGTACCAGAAAAGGCGCTCCAGCCATAGAGAGGTGACCACCAGGATGAGGATTCACTGTGGTTGCTTGTTGGGTAATAACAAAGTCCTTCAGAGGTGTATTGAGGTATGGTCTCGCAGTTCTGCACTAAGCTTGCTGGTAGGACAATACGTTCCATGCACCGAGGATGATTGCCCGCCAGAAAGACAACATGTTGACCTGGTTGCAGAGAAACATCTTCTCCAGCCGCTTGCACAATTCCTACGCCGCATGAAATGAACTTCTCGTTTCGCAATGATTCCCGTAATCGAGAACGGATCTTCAAATAAATCTGCCAAACTCCCACTTCACGGACGTAGTTCCAAATCTTGATAAGACTTTTTTCGCGAACGATATATTGGTCGCGAATGGCTTGCAGGTTTTTCCAGGCAAGTACTTGGATCCGCACGCTATCTCGAGCCAGGAATTGGTCGAGATAGTCATCTTGCCATTTCTCTCCTACTAAAACTCGCATGAGCACCCCACGGACCACGGTCAAATGGAAATAGAATCGTTGACGCCGACTCTAACGGAAATCTATGTTATCGGCTGATGACCGTGAAAGGAAGGCAGTTGATGTTAATCCATCATCCATGTTACGCCCTGCGTGTGGTGCAGTTCTTTCAGGGTTGTTTTTTGACGGATGGTGGGATCGTTCGTTTCGCATTGATGTGTGTGGTCCGTTGGTCAATCGCAGTTGTGATGTTGCTTGGATCGCCTCCTTCGAGAGCGACACACCGGAACATTGGCTGTCAGAAGCCCCGCACAACTGCAGACTACGGCCATGCCAATGGTCTGGCGAGGTTGTCATTTCCTAACGCCGAGGGCCGTAGATCAGGCTGCGGGTGTGGAGATCGTTCCGTGAAGGTCGTTTGGCGGATGGAATACGAACAGGTGTTCCGTTTCTCGATGGATGGCCTTTCTAATCGCTAAAGTCGCTACGATCTACCTCGGTGCGAACCAATGCGCAAATTGTACGTATTATCACACCGACGTATTTTGCGTGTGTTGGTCGCGGCGCGTGACTGCCGCAGTACCCACGCTATAATGAAGAAACGGCAGTGCGGTGGTCTCCTCGTGCCTGCCAGCTCTCTTTGGGCTTGTCGATTTGGAGAGAATCGGCTGTCGTTTTCCGGCAAATCTATGTACGCATTGCGAAAAACAGCTCGCATCCACCAAGCCTCATTTCCATTTTTGTAAAGCTTGCACTGCTATGGATCAGTTCCTGGGATTCTTTTCGCTGATGTTCATGTCCGGCATCCTGTTGTTTTTGGGTGTGTCTTACATGAGCGGCAAGCGGGATCTGCTATTGCCATCCAGCTTTTTCTTATTGGGGGCGGCCAACTTCGTTGGCCTGTCCGGAATCCAGGCAGGAACGGCACCGAATCACATGGCGGTGTATACGAGCGAAGATTACATTCTGTATTTCACGGGGGTGATCACTTTTTTCTTTACACTCGGTGTGGCTTATGTGTTAATGCGTAGGCCGGCGCGGGCGATGGGCCACGTGATGCGCAAGTGGCCGCCAGGCAGGCCGTCAGTACTGTTGGTTGTCATTGGATGTACGGTTGCATTTTCTGTAGGACAGTTGGTATTTCCACCCATTCCCATCATTGCACAGATGGTCTATTGGTTGGGTAACCGCAGTGCTATCTTCGCCCTCTGTTTGTCGGTTGTTGCGTGGTACAGGCAAAAGATCAACCCGATCTTTTTCGTGATCGTCATTGGAATGTTCGTGTTCAGTTTGGTACTCTCGATCGCGACGGGTTCAGTAGGACGACGGAATTTCCTGGGCGTACTCATGACCGTTCCAATCTGCAGTTATTGGCTGTATTTCAGGTATAAGCGGCCTTCAACGACGTTGTTTGCCGGGGGTATGGCTGCGGTGTTCCTGGTGACCGTTTTGTCGGCGTATTCCCAGATACGATTTCGTGACCGTGAGCGCGAACACGATGTCGAATTTGCTGTAGAAAGTGTCCAGATGCTTCCTGAACAGGTACAGGCAGTCGACTGGAATAGGGCTCTCATCGACATTGGACAGTTGACGACGGAGATGTCCTTACTAACGATCAATATGTACGCAGGCACCTCGGAAATTCGTCCATTCCACTCGGTGATTTGGCTCGCGTCGAATCCGATTCCCCGCGTGTTCTGGCCTGATAAGCCTGAAGGTCTCGGACGTATGTTACCTCGTGACTATGGGAAGCGCAGTGAAATTCTAACCTGGGGTCCCGGTATCGTCGGTCACGGTTACTTCGAAGGTGGCGTGCATATGTTGGTGTTCTATGGCATCCTGGCTGCCGCAGGTTTGCGTTTTTTCGATCAGCTCTTGCTCACGCAGCCAGACAATCCCTATGTGATTGCCATCCTTGTGGCTAGTGCGCCGCACCTCGTGGGTTGGTGCCGGGGAGACATTGCTGTGTTCACCATGCACATTATCTTCAGCTTCCTGGCGATGGCGGTATTGTATGTCATTGCATCGCTTCTGTTCGGTCGTGCGGACCGAAGTGTCGATTCGCGTAAAAGGCCGTCACGGGCGCGTACGGTTCCACAATTACAGCATGGACGCGGCTAGAATCGGTGTCAAAAACCTCGCGACACTTCTTTCAGGGCCGTCGTACAGTTTCCACAGCAGTTTGTGAAACCGCTTCTTACCCTCTAGCTAGTTGCCTTGGAAAATTGGCTATCAGTCATTGGACCGTGTCGATTCTGATGGTTTAGGCCGCATGTTTTTGCAGACTTTTGAGGCATGGACCGGAACAATGCGGATTGATGTCACGACATCACGCCTTTTCAAACACTTGCCATGCCGCAAGACTCATTGAGCAGGGACAACTAGCTACTGGCCTGTTTCCACAGCGCCTCGGTCTTCAATACGCACGTTGTCGATCCATAGAGGTCGACGCCCTGCTCGTGTGTGATAAATCACAAGTCGGCAGGAAATGAGCGAATCGGAGGTTTGAAAGTCTCGTTCCCAAGTGCGCCAGTCGGTAGCTACCGACAAAGTACCTTCTGTGACGGCACGTTGGCCTTGTCCGGCGAAGAACCCATACACGCGCGCCAGCGCATTTTTGGGTCCCGTTATTGATTCGGACTTCGATGTGTAGTCGAAGCTTAAGCGGTACTTTCTGCCAGTTTCCAAGTCGAGCTCGATGATGTTGCGACGGGTGGTGTCCTCAGGTTCCAGTTTCAAGCAGCGCTGTCCTTGCGAAGCGAATTCAAGCTCGTTCCCAGTTTCCTCAAAAGACCCGTCTTCGACGAAAGGAAGCATGGGGACGTCGATTGAATTGACTGTATTGCCGTCGATGACGAATGTTAAGGGAATGGTTTCGAATTGGTCGCCAATGTTTTGCACCCGGAATGTGACATCTGTCACAGCACCAGATGCAACAAGAATGGGTGTGTCAGGGAGTCCGGCGAGGCGTAGGGCTGCGGGAGAACGGATTTGGCAGTTGAACGGGACGTCGGAGAGGTTTCCCAAACGCAAAGTGATCATTCCAAGTTGTGGAACTCGTTGAATCACTGGCAGAACGATCAAACCCTGTGGTGTTTCGATTTTACCTGCCAGTACGACGGCAACGTGTTTTCCAAGCTTTGGAAGTCGTAGGCGAATCGTCTCCGCTACACGGTCCACTGGAACCGAAACCATGTGTCCTTCATCATCCAAGGCCAACGCACGTTCGGGTCTTCCAAGATGGGGATGAGCAAGTGACAGTGTTGTTCGAACTTTGTTGGGGTTGAGGAGTGTGATGATCGTGCCACGAAAGGCCGGGTCACGCACCTGGAACCAGCGCGCGGGCAATGGCGAATCAAGCCCGATCACATCCATGAAACGAGCGGGATACAACAAATGCCGAATACTCCGACGAGCAAAAAGAAGCCGCGAAAATCTGGAACTGGTGTTCCGGAGCCCGAAGCGATTGCCGTTCAGCCATGCAGATTGAACAATCCGATCCTCCTGTGCTGCTGCTGCACCAATGGCTGCTTCAAAAACTACCATGTCCGGCCAGGTGTAACGCACCGTTTCGCTGTGGTCTAGGCTGGGTTTGGATTTCGAGTCACGGTAAATTCCCAAATTGGTCGCGGCACAAAATTGTCCCGGCACATCACACATTCCCTCCATCAATTGAAACCAGTCGTCGAGACCGTGATCAGCTGCTGCTTCGTTTAGCGACTGAGCAATTTGCGTCTTCCCGAGCCCCCACAATCCGTGCCCGTGATGATGTTTCCGTGTGTCGTACGACTCATAGATGGGACCGCATCCTAGAACGTCGTTATACATACCGTCGGCGCCCCACCGGAGACCGTACCGATCGACTGCCCAACGACGCAGGTAGTCTTGCCAGACCTTATCACTGATATCGACGTAACGCGACACACGCGGAATCTCACCACTTTGAGGACCCGGGCGGTAGTGGTTAACGGCCGTTTCGTAAGAGGTCCATTGTTTCTCATTCAGAGGAAATGGACGGTGTGTTCCACTAGGGTCTGTTACCAACTGGACGTTATGAACCAACGATGGATCAGGAAATTCGGTGCCGGAAGGGTATTCGGACTTAGGAATCACACCGTACACGTGCGCGCTGCGCGGCAGCGAGAAATCACACATGTGATGCAGAAAATAAAAACCCATACGGAATCCGTCCCGGTGCGCATTCCGTATCATTTGCTCGAATTGCGCTTCTCCGCCAAACCGTGGGGATGGCTGCCAAAATGCGCCACAACAATTTCCATAACGAAACCCGAATTGTCCCCAGACTTGTAGGTGCCCAATGCCCATTCGTCGAGCTCGCCTGCCATAGTATCGCAGTACGTGGCTGAAAGGCATGCCTGTGTTGTGCAGGTCGACAACCCAGTATCCGTCGTTGAAGGCAAACCATTGGGGATAGGTCGGCCGTTGCATCCAGGTGGAAGCCCAAGAGCGATAGCGATCGGCCAGCCAGTGCCAGTCCCCGTCATGTACCGAGACGGTGAACTCCCACTTCATTTCACCTCCACCTGATCGGATGTTGTTCAACTTCCGTATTGCAAGGCGTGTTGCGGCAAGTGGACGCGACCATCGTCTCGATGCGAATTCGCAATGCGTCAGATCTGGATCTCGCACGATGATGCCCAGACCACCCAATGAATCGAAATGAGACTCCCAGGGGAGCGCTAATGCCCCTGGATACTTGGCATTTTTCAATGGTCTCGTAGCCGGTCTGAAGCGGTGCCAGCCGGCGGTTTGACAGCGAACTTGGTGGTCGTCCTTGGCCGAGCTACCCAATCGTAACGCTGGCAAAATAGGGAATTCCGCTCGGATCACGTCACGATGTTGTTCTTGATTCGTGAGATGGATTGTCCAAATGCTTTGCGCTGTCTGATCCAGACGGATGTTGATAGCAACCCGTAGTGCTTCACCCACGGTGTAATGCAATGTCAAGTTGTCAGGCCCGTAGGTAGCATCCGTAAATGCAAAGGATTTGTTCGCTTGATTTTTTCCAGTGACTGTATTTGGCGTCGGAATGAATTGGCTGCGTTGGGTGACTTTTGTGGTGGTTGGATCGTAGCTCGCGGCGACTTGATACGACCTTTCGGCCGCAAAACGTGTCCACCGAGATTTACCCTGCTGTTTTAAGTCCACGGTAAACGGTCCCTCGGGTCGAGAGGGCCAAATGATTTCGCGGTCATTAGACACGTCAGTGATCCG
>JAKVBZ010000075.1:0-6761 GCA_022448645.1 Pirellulaceae bacterium | reverse complement strand
CCGCCTGTTTTTCCACAACAAACGATGCGCAGAAAATCGTTGCGCATCACCAGCCAGTGATCTTTCTTGGGCCGTACCCGCAGTGAAACATGAGTCACAATCGGAGTCATACTCGCATCAGTGCGGCGTAGTTCGCCACGAATCGTGATGGAGTCCGACCCGTCGCCTTTTAGCGGCAAACGTGTCAATGTATCCGGGGCAACCTTGACCCAGGTCTTGCCACGATCCAACGAGAGGTGTAGTCCTTCAACGGTTCCGTGCTCGACATGCGGTAAGACCGCTGTGATGTCCTGTATTGGAGGCGGTGTCAACGGCAAGGTGAAAAACAGACCTGCGTTACGTCCTGGGCGGAGAGTGACCGTTCCTAGGTTGTTGGCCGTGCCGTTACCTCGGGATGCCAGTGCGACTCCTACCGTTTCTTCTTGGTGCGCACCCAGAGACGGCGTCGCTCTCTGATGATTCACGGTCCCGCTGTAGCGATCGTCCAATCTCCAAGTCTGAGGGGGAAATTCTGTCGAAGAGGTAGCACTTGCCGTTGTTTGTCCAAACAACATGCCGACTGGACAGCAAAGCACCGACAGTATTGAAACGAACCCCAACCGGCAGAGGCCATTCCGTGAAGGATGGATATGCGGTGACACGATATGGAACGTGTGACCGCCGAGCATGGCCAATTGGCGAGTCAAATTGACACACATCTGGAAGAGGCTTAGTACGGCAATTGGTCGAAACGAAAAAATTTGGCTGAATTCAATCCTTTTCGATTACCCATCAAGCGTCCTGATTTTATCTAGGTGGAAGCTGCCCGACCGGCAAATGCGAACCGACTTTGTGCGTTATTAAAATCATTCGCCATCGTGGGTGGCAATCGCAATACATCGTCGCCACCGTGGCGTCCCGGTTTGATGGTGCTTGTTACTTCGGCGATCCACGAGTCTGGTGTGGATAGGCCAAGGAACTGGCATATCCCAATGATTGTTTCGCGCGGGTGGTGAGTCAAATCGGAATAAGTGATTTCATAGAAACGGGAGTTGAGTGTGGCTCGGTATTTCTGAACTTCACGTTGGGTGACCAGCCATTCATAGGCCCCCTTAGCCATGTCGTTTTGGAGTGCGGAGATCTCTTCGGCATAGTATCCTGCCGCCGCCCCATCGCGTGCGAGACTGTCCCACTTTACTCCATGGCGACCCCACCAATGATTGTAATTGGGAACGCCTGCAATCCTGGAATCGGCAGCTTCGGCACGTTTCACAATGGACCGGCAGACGTCCATGCCGTCGCGGGAAATGTGTACATAGCGAGCGGTTGGCGCCAATTCATTTAAGTAACCAAGTCGCAGCGCATTAATCGGTGTCTTTTCAATCACAGCTGGCAGATTGCGCCGCAGGCCTTCACGAACGATCACGTGTTCGAAACGGGCTCGAATAGCATCGCTGGCGTCTTCCGCTCGCATGATACAGCGAGCTTCGCCTTCAACGTACAGGTGTACCATGTCCGTACGGTCGTCGATGGCAGCCCAGCTGTGGTAAGGCTCAAATAAGTAGCAAACTTCCGGGTGTGTGCCGAACACACGTCCCAGAATGGTTGTGCCACTACGACCGCAACCGAAGAAGAAATGGATGGGAGGGAGTTCTATGGAGCTGGTTTCTGGTAAAGCGAGGTTCGCGTGGTTGGCCAGTTTCCGCGCACGGCGCAACATGTAGTTGTACTTGATCGCCCGTCCCCATGGTTTTAGAAGTTCCAGCATGCGTGGCTGTCCAATTCCCACCGAGTGCAACTCGTTGTATGAAATACCCTGTACCAGGGAGTCCACGCACAGGACGTTCGGAGGAAGCGAAAGGTAAGCGGACTCGATGGCGTATTGTGAGATATCAACAGGATCGATCCTATTAGAATCCTACAAGAACCTGCCAGAGCTAATATCGCTTAACTACGCTGGTTTTTCCAGTACACAAGTCATTTCAATTCGAAAACGTGTCAAGAGATGGTTCAGTTTAACCAATCTCTCGTACACGATACCCAGTACCTGTGCCGATGCGAAGATGCTCCGGTCGACGTTCGCATCGCACCGTCTCACTTTTTTAAAACTGGTTCGTTGTCCTAGTCTACGAATCTTTCCCGGAGTGTTGGCCCCATAGAAAGTCAGAGAAGCATTGCGAGTGCGTCCAAATGACCTGGCATTGACATGCGGGTGAAACCAATGGGCAGTGGGAATAAAACCGACGGTCGAGCCAATGGATTAATCTAGATACGACACTTAGATAAAAACGCCCAACAAACGTTACTTGATGCTTCCAATTGTTTATTATAACATTCGAAACAGCGTCCAGAATTAGGAATTGGAAAACGGCTGTTGTAATTTGTCGAGTGCCAAATTTCATGTCAAGAGTTTTGACGTTTCTGCTTTCTGTGCGTTCAATCGTACAACGATCGTTCGTGTGGATTCTTTGTCACGGTCGACGGTCTCTGCAGAGTTTCCAGATCCGGATATCTTCGTCTGTGTTATCACCAAAGGAACGGTGGACTGCCGAATCAGTATCCTATGGACACCGCCCGTCATCTTTGGTGGAATGCCTGGCCGAAGCGGTGGATGCATGGGGGGCCGTTAGGAAATGGTAAGAGAACGTTAAGAAATAATACGCATGAAGATTCTCGTTGTGCATCAGAATTTTGTAGAACCTACACATGCCGGTGGGACGCGGCATTTTGAACTCATGAAGAATTGGGTCCGGGATGGTCACCAAGCCACGATGATCACTGGGACAGTGGACTATCTGACGGGTGAACGTATCGCAGGGACTCGGGGCTTGGTAACTCGCCAACAGATCGATGACATTCGGTTATTGCGTGCCTACACGTTGCCGACGCTCCACACCAGTTTTGTTCATCGGATCTTGGCATTTTGCAGTTTTATGGTGTCGTCCGTATTCGCTGGACTTCGCGCAGGGCCAGTGGATGTTGTGATTGGGACGAGCCCCCCCATTTTTCAACTCGTCTCTGCCTGGTTGATCGCGTCGCTAAAGCGCAAACCGTTCGTCTTGGAAATTCGCGATTTGTGGCCCGAGTTTGCCATCGATATTGGCGTGCTCAAGAGTCGGTTGCTTATTGGGTTGTCCCGTTGGCTCGAGAATTTTATGTATGCCCGTGCCAGCCACATTGTGGTTAACTCTCCGGCATTTCGGGAATATTTGATGGAAAAGGGAATTCCGGATCCTCGGATCAGTGTTGTACCTAACGGCGTGGCTCCGGAAATGTTCCAGCCTGAGGCGACCGGCGAGCAGCTTCGGCAAGAATGGGGACTGGATGACAAGTACCTCGTTACCTACGCCGGCGCGTTAGGCATGGCAAACGATATCAGTACCATCCTGCGGGCTGCGAATCGCTTGAGAGAAAACGATCGAATACATTTTTTACTGGTTGGCGATGGGAAAGAAAGTGACAATCTCAAAGCCGAAGCGAGTTCTCTAGAGTTGACGAATGTTACATTTGCGGGAACTTATCCTAAAGACCGCATGCACGAAGTGTTGGCGGCCTCGAACGCTTGTGTGGCCACGTTGAAGAATATCCGCATGTTTCGCACGGTCTATCCCAATAAAGTGTTCGACTATATGGCTGCAGGACGCCCCGTAATTCTGGGTATCGATGGAGTGATTCGAGACGTGGTGGAACAAGGTCAAGCCGGGGTTTTTGTGGAGCCGGGTAACGATGAGCAATTGGCAGATGCGGTGAGGCTGTTGGCGGCTGAGGAGTCACCGGGGCCAGGCATGGGCAGGTGTGGCCGCCAATACGTAGAACAGCACTTTAACCGTAACCAGCATGCGAAACAATTCATGCAGGTATTGCACGATGTCGCCTCGCCTGGACCAAAAGCATGATCCAGATCTATCGCAACGGCGGAAAACGGCTGTTGGATTTATTGCTGGCAACGATGTTGGCCGTGCTGCTCAGCCCATTGATGCTGGTGGTGTTTGTCATGGTGCGTTGGAAACTGGGTAGTCCCGCTATCTTCACCCAGCCGCGCGGCGGTCTGCATGGCCGGCATTTTACGCTGTTTAAATTTCGTAGTATGACCGACGCGCGTGGGGATGACGGGGAATTGCTACCGGATGAACTTCGCCTCACTCCGACAGGACGACGGATCCGTAATTCGAGCCTGGACGAGTTGCCTCAGTTGTGGAATGTGATACGCGGAGACATGAGCCTGGTGGGACCTCGTCCGCTTTATGCTTCCTACATTGAACGGTATGCCGGAGCGCAAATTCGGCGGCTCGAAACTCGACCTGGCATCACCGGATGGGCACAAGTGAACGGTCGCAACGCGATTTCCTGGGAGGAGCGATTTGAACTGGACGTGTGGTACGTGGATCATCTTAGCCTGGGGCTCGATTGGAAGATTTTGGCCATGACCGCTCAGCGTGTGCTGGGACGACGTGATATCTCAGCTGAGGGGCAGGCAACCATGACGGAGTTTATGGGCACTCCGTCGGAGAAGCAGCGATCTCCGACAACGAAAGATGCTGATGACCAACAAAATGAACCTCCAAGCTAGTGCCGGCCAGCCAGCTGTATTTTTGGACCGAGACGGTACCTTGATCGCTGAGGTACCTTTTCTGAGCCGACCGGAACAGGTCGAGCTGTTGCCTGACGCGGCAGAATCGCTCGGGAAACTGCAAACTGCTGGATTTTCTTTGGTGATCGTCACCAACCAATCGGGTGTGGGACGAGGCTTGATGAGCGAAGATGATGTCGAACAAGTGCATGAGCATATGTGTCAGCTGTTTCACCACAAGGACGTCACATTTGATGCCATCCTGCATTGCCCCACCAAGCCTGCCACATCCGACCGCACGACGATCGAAGATTTTTACCGCAAGCCGGGGCCTGGTATGCTCCTGTCCGCCGCAGAACAACTAGAACTTGACTTATCCAGGTCGTGGATGATCGGTGATCGGCTCAGTGACCTTTTTGCGGGTCAGAACGCCGGTTGCTGTGGATCGATTCTCGTGGAAACCGGACATGGATTGAGTTCGGATGAAGAATCGTATCGGGAAGATTTTGTGACAACAACAGATCTGTTATCGGCGGCAGATTGGATATTGAAGCACTCCTAGTTGGAAAACTCGCCCACTGATGGAATCGGTCATGGAAAATGACGAAATTCTAGTGACGACTGACTAAAGAATGCCGGATTCGCAATTCCGGAATTCAGCTGCCGTTTGACAGTCCTTAAACCATCGGCTTGATTGTTGGATGGGGCTTTTTGCTTTTGCCGGAGTGGGCTTTGCTGGTAATGTAGTTTTTCATGTCGCACGTCATCGCCAAGGGAACTTAGGAATTGTGTTTTTCTAGGTATTAGGCTTTAGGCAGGAGGCATTGATCGCACAAAGGTTAGGATTCGTCGTGGCGTTTTCTAGCCAGGCCGCTGTGTCATTCGAATCAACGCAGTCGTTTTTCACGAAAAAAATTGGTAAGGATGTCTCCGCAGTCCTGTGCCATGATCCCAGCGACGATTTGAGTTTCGTGATTGAGCCGTTCGTCCTGAAGTACCTGATAGAGTGAATTTACAGCTCCCGCCTTGGGATCTGAGGCTCCGTAGACTAATAATGGCAAACGTGCATTCAGGATTGCCCCAGCGCACATGAGGCACGGTTCGAGCGTCACGTACATGATGCAATCTGTAAGGTGCCAAGTTTCACAAGCTTCACCAGCTTGTGTGATTGCGATCATTTCTGCGTGTGCGGTTGGGTCACGAAGTTGTTCACGAGCATTGTGAGCCGCGGCAATGACCTGATCGTTGCGTACGATAACCGCCCCGACAGGTACTTCGTCTTGGGCTGCTGCATGCTGAGCTTGCTCCAGCGCCATCCGGATATACTTTTCGTGCATGGTGTTCTGCCAAATCGTGTCAGGAGTTCAGCTTGATGGGACCGGTAACCTTACGAAAGGGACCATCAGCATTAAGGAGAATACGGTATTTCCTCGTATAATTCGGATAAGTCAAAGTGCAAACTCCAATCGTAACACATTTTCAGGAACTGGCGTTAGCACGACGATTGTCCCCAATTTGTGGCACGAGAATCGGAGGGGGACTTAAGGATATTATCGTTTAGAATCATGTATGTTCGTTTAGACCTATTCGGCAGCGTTTCCATGGTCTCTCTAGAAGGTCGTTTGAGACCGATGTTCCGTGACGGGAAGAAGTCTGTTGCCGACGTTTCGAGTGGAATCGTTGTTCGGATGTGGAACTTCAGCGGTAGCCCGGTTCTTCTCAGCCAGTCACACATCGGGAAGCAGAATTATTCTTTGTGAGTGCTGTACAAGTCAACGTATGTCCTCACGGTGATCGACATGACTGCAATCCTTGGAATCTCAGCCTTTTATCATGATTCGGCGGCCGCCCTGATTGTGGATGGACAAATTGTAGCTGCAGCTCAGGAAGAGCGGTTTACGCGAAAGAAGCATGATCATGAGTTTCCCACCCATGCGATCGAATATTGCCTTGCCGAAGCAGGGCTCCAACCTGATCAGTTGGACTACGTGGGATTCTACGATAAACCGTTTCTTAAGTTTGAGCGCCTACTGGAGACTTATTTGGCATACGCTCCGATTGGTTTTCTCTCGTATCTGAAAGCCATGCCGTTATGGTTGAGAAAGAAGCTCCATTTGCCGAGAGAGATGCGGCAAGGCTTAAAAGGTGCTTATAAGAAACGGTTTGTATTTACCGAGCATCATGAATCTCATGCTGCGAGTGCATTTTTTCC
>JAKVBZ010000074.1 GCA_022448645.1 Pirellulaceae bacterium | reverse complement strand
GAATGGATTTGATATTGGTACTTGGATCGACGAAGGACTGATCGATATTCTTATTGTGGGTGACTATGCCTTTCCGAGAGGTCAGGACATCCAACGTTTCCGGCAATTGACCCAAGGGAATCCGGTCCATCTGTATGTCTGCGTGGCACATCCAGCGAAGGTCATTGGGGGGGCAAATCATCTACAAGGAGAAGGAGCCACGGTGCTTCGCGGCCTGGCGGGCAATTACTGGTGGCACGGAGCCGACGGCATGTACACCTTCAATCTGTTTCCCCATCATGATCCGTTGTCGTATCAGGCATCCCTTCTCAAGGAAATCGGCGACCCGCAAGCACTGGCCAAGAAAGACAAAATCTTCCCTGCAGATGCCTCTGAATATGGCCCAGGCAAGAATCGACATCACCCGTCCAGTCCACGCTTTCACAATTGGATGTTTGCGTCGTTACCCGTTGTCTTACACCCTGTCTGGAATGCCAATTCCATGACCGTCGTCCCGATCGACGTAGCCGACGACTTCAGCAGTGGCAAGTCACAGAACGTCAAGTCAATTCAGCTTTGGGTCGAATTGATGCACCTGGGCCCAGGAGACGTCATTGATTACCGGTTGAACGGACACAAGTTGAGCGCGGACGCCACAGCAGAGCCAGCAAGCATCGTCAAGTTGAACGTCAAGCCCGATCAACTAAAGGCAGGAAGAAACGAAGTCGGCCTGCGTCTGAATAAGCGAGGACTAGAGTCCGAACATCAAGTCATCGTTGCCGCAGTCGAGATACATGTGGACTATGAGTAGAGCATCGTGTGTAGCTGTTCTTTAGCGAAGCGTGAAACGTTCATTGTGCTGAGATCGTGGTTCACGGGATTGACAGGATGCCGACCGATAGACGTGACCTACCAAAGCCTGCAGACTCCAATAGCTAAATACCGACGTAAATGGCCATGTCCTCTCGGAAGTTTTTGCTGCCCGCCGTCGCTCCTTAGCATGCATTCATCGCAAGTCGCTAACTCGCAGCAAGGAGGTCGTCCGCCCTATGTGACGCCTTCCACAACAGGGCCGACTCAATGGGATAGTGCATCGGCAGAGGTCTTCTGAGCGCGCAGAATCGAAGCACCTGGGAATCCACTGGATTGCTCGCGGAAATCGGCGTTTCTATCCTTTAAACGTTCTCGGGAATGACAAACGGAGTCCGGTAATCCCGTGTCAGCATGGCGTTTGCTTCTTCATCACCGATGTATCGTTCTGTTTGCGGATCAAATTGCAAAGTGCGTCCCAGTCGATAGGACGTGTTTGCCATGTGGATTAGCGCACAACTGTGGTGTCCCTCGACAATATCGCCCTCCAAAAGCGTGCGATCATTGGCTCGGATGGAATCGACGAAATTCTGGAACATATCACCGTCACCACTGCCAGAGGGGCCCAGTTCACGGCCGCTTCCCAGGTAGGTTTGCCAATTGCCTCCCTGGTCGAGAATCATATATCCCTCGGAGCCATAGAAGATGTTTCCGACATTATGTTCTTGTCTTAATGCAAGGCCTCCTTCTGGGTTTGAAAACCAGTGGCGAACTTCAAACTGGAGCATTTTCTTTTTATCGCCCCCGCCCTGTTCATTGGGAAACTCAAACAGCGACATTTGGGTATTGGGAGTTTCCTGGTCGTCATCGAACATGAAGTGACCTCCCATCGAAGAGATACGTGTCGGCAGGGTAACACCGAGTCCCCATCTTGCGATGTCCATCTGATGAGCGCCTTGGTTTCCAATATCTCCATTGCCATAGTCCCACTGCCAATGCCAATTGTAGTGAAAGCGATTACGTGTAAATGGTCGTTTCGGCGCCGGCCCCATCCACAGGTCGTAGTGTACGCCCTGCGGAACCGGTTCGACGGGTGTCTTACGGATCGTCTTGCGCCGTTTGTAGCACATTCCCTTCGCCAGATAGACTTCGCCTAAACCACCGTTGTGCAGGAATTTTACGGCTGACTTGTGCCCCGCAAACGTCCGCCGTTCAGCGTGGTGCTGGATCAAGCGATCATACTTCTCTGAGGCTTTTATGAGTTGCTGACCTTCGAAATAGTTGTGGGTCGCCGGTTTTTCCAAAGTCGCATGCTTACCGGCCTGAACGGCCCACAAACCAGCCAAGGCGTGCCAATGATTGGGTGTGGCGACACTGATAGCGTCGATGGTTGGATCATCCAGCAAGTCTCGAAGATCGATAAAGGTCGCCGGCCGGGAAAGACCTTTCGCATCCATATCGCCGAGCCGTTGAGCAATGATATTTTCGTCCACATCGCAGATCGCAGCGACTTCAACATTTTTCAAGCCCGAATAACCTCTGACATGTCCAAATCCCATCCCGCGCACGCCTACCACGCCAATTCGAACTCGTTCATTCGCACCTTGAATCTTGGCATAACTTGCCGCCGTGAACGTGGAAGCCAGACCCGCACCGGCGGTTCCGATCGCCAAAGATTTCATGAAGTCGCGGCGTGACGCTGCGTCTTGGGCTGGCGCGTTCTGTGTTCGCGAATTCAAATGGTCGTGCGTGAGACCTAACGTCATGGCAATCCTCTTTTAGAATCTGGATCCATTTAATACGGCAAACGGTTACGTCCTGCCGAGCCGATGGTTACCAGCATAGCAGAGCCGAATCGAGGCTGCACCAGATCTTGAGCAGCCTTCACAGAAAATTCTGCATTTTCTTACAAGACAGATACGAAACACGAGCCTCAAACTCGTTACAAATTTCGTTGCGTTTTG
Organism: Pirellulaceae bacterium; assembly: GCA_022448645.1. Next base: position 24,930 of record JAKVBZ010000074.1, on the reverse strand, counting down.
TAATGGCAAGTACTTACTGGTGTCACCCAACTCTACCTACCCACTTGTGTTCCATGCATGCATGTGGGTTTCATTGCAACATAGAAAATCCAAAGAAAGCCATACATCGTCTGGCTCATGTAAATCGACAGAATGAACAACCGCATGCCAACGCGGACTTATTCGCCTTGGCACCCATGCACCTCTTCGCATAGAGATTCTTCCTGCCCTGCCAAGCCAACTGTTATGTGGAAGCCGACGGATGAGAAACAGGCTAAAATTAAAGAGACGTTCCTCGAGCAGAGAGCCCCTGATCATCAGTTGCACAGAGCGAAAGCAGTCAGACTGCTCGTGATTGAAAGCATTCCGTTTAACATCGAGGTCGCCCGTTTTGGACCATTGGCGCTGCACGCTACCAGGCCAGGAAAATACTGCCCGCCTTTGACTATGACTGAAGTAGGGGAGGACTCGTTTGCAATTACCGAAACGAACAGGCGGACGTTTCCCAGCTCCACTCTAAAACTGCAGGATGCTTTACAAAGGAGTGAACCCATCGCAGCAAGTCAAAATTGAGCGACCCACATGCTGGCAGGAGGGACGTTTTACACGGACATTGATTGTCCTGCGCTACCCCGTTGTCTTGCCAGGTAGACTTCATCACCTACTCGTCACATCGAATATGGGCTTACCCACCGACAAGAACTCTCAAAGTCTTTCGCCGCCACATTTCGCGTGATACCATGGGTCACAAACAATCTCGCTGCGTGTATGCGGAGAACAAATTTCGGCGGTACGAGTTCCTCCAGCCTAAATGCACAGAACCACGCTTACTACAACCAGTGCTGTCCAGCCCTGAATCTAAAGAGCCAAACACTCATGATGGTACGTCTCTTTCTGTTACAACTCTTGTTATCACTCTTTCTTTTCGGGCAATCCACAGTTCCCGTTCACGCGGAGCCGTGGAAGTTCGTCAGTATCCCTGATTTTCTAAACAACGATGTCGACTATCCTGATCCGAGATGGGATGGTGCACTGGATTATGTACTGAAGTCGATTCAGGCTGAGGATCCCGATTTCGTCCTGGTGGCCGGTGACCTGGTGATGGGCCGCTGGTCACACAGCCAGCAGCATCTGGAACAAATGGCTGGCAAGTATTACCCGGCCTGGACTGACCGCATGGCGGCTTATGACCTGAAATACTACGTCGCTTTAGGCGACCACGAGATTGGTGACGACCCGTGGCAGGGAGATAAACGGGCTTTGGTTCCTCACTACAAAGATGCCTTTCGAAAATATCTCAACATGCCCCAGGGCGGACCAGCTGGGTTCGAACAAACCACCTACGCTGTACGACACAAGAACATACTGCTGGTGTCCGTGGATCATTTCGAGCAGGACGACCAGGGAAACGTTCACGTACGCGTAGGTGAAAAGCAACAGAACTGGCTGCACAAGACGCTCGCCGATCACGAAGATGCTGATCATCGGGTGTGCATGGGACATGTGCCCATCTTGCCCGGTTGGCGATGGCGATCCTCAAGCCGTTTTTCCATGCCCCAGGGCGCCGAGTCACCACTGTGGAAACTGATGGCGCAACACGACGTCGACATGTATTTGTGCGGCGAAGTTCACGATATCAGTTTGCAACAGCGTGACGGCGTGCTGCAAGTTGTGCACGGCTCGCAGCCCAGCAACGTGGCCGAATTCAACTATCTGGTCGTTGAAGTTCATCCACAGTATATGGTGCTCACGCTCAAGTCGATCGCCACCGTCCGCGAAGGCCCGGTCGGAAAGAAATTGGACCCACATGGTGTGGATCCATATACCCAGGCGACATTTCGTATTGAGGAGTCCGCGAAACGCCAAGGATTCCAGACCGTGGGGACCATGTGGATTGACAAAGCAGCAACAGGACGGCGTTTGTTTGACCGCCGCACAGGGCTTTGCACAACCCGCTACGCAGACCAGGACGCACCGGACAACATCGTGCAGCATGAGGGTGAGTTCGACGGAACCAAACTGCCCGTGCAAGCCGAACCTCACTGGGACGGCCACGGCCAGGCAAACGAAATCGTTCAAGATGGTCACTGGATCGTGCGCGAGCCTCGGGAATTCTTCCGTGTTGTCCGCTTCGGCACGGCCACGCAATGGAAAGATGATCAGGGCGAAGTCGAAATTCGCTGGGCCAGCACCGCTAAGGACACCAAAAACGCTGACGGACTGGTGATTCTTGTCCGTGGCAGAAGGCTGCGGCTGTTTCCACTCGTCGGTCCCGATGGCCATGACATCCTTCTCACTGGCCAGCATCCTCGCATGTCTCCAGATGTACAAGGCACACAGCTGGACCTATCACCACTCTCTGATTTTCGAGCGGCTCAGTTAAACACGTATCTTGTCCGTTGGTCGGGAACTTCGGTCTTAGACCAAGCGTTTGAGGTTTCGGTCAACGGTCGGCTGATTGCCCGATTGCCTGGTGAAAGACTGCCGCTTTCCGTTCAAATGAGCGTCGGCCTCGAATTTCGCAGTGGAGAACATCGGGTGGACTACATCCGTTGGAAGGTTCACGGCGGGGAGGATTCGAACATCGACGAATTGCCCGAAAACGTTGCCTGGCAGCAACTGATCGACGAAGGTCGGCGGCAACTGTTTCTTGATGAAACCACCATCGAGCGAAGGGAAGGTGTCACGCGAACACTGCACCAACCAGAAAAGTACGCAGGGAACCCGGTCATCCGCGCTGACCAGACCCCTTGGCAAGTATTCCGCGCCCAGTTGTACGGGACAGTGCTTTATGATCCACAGGCCAAATTGTTTCGCATGTGGTATCTGGCCGGTGCACGACTTCCCTTCCAAGAGCCGATTCGGTTGGACGGACAATTACGGATTCCCAATTTACAACTGGTCGGTTACGCCGAAAGTGGTGACGGATTTGCATGGGAGTTGCCCAACCTGGATCTTGTCAGCTACAACGGCTCCCGTGCGAATAATATCTGCCGCATCGCACGCACCAACGTTGAGGGGATCGCGGTGATACACGATTTGCTTGATCCTGATCCCAGCCGTCGCTTCAAGGCGCTCTACTGGGAGCACAGCAGTAGCAACAAGGACATTCCCGATGTGTCAGTGAACGGCATGTCGGTCAGTTTTTCGACAGACGGAAAAAAATGGACCGATCATCCCCAGAACCCGGTAATCGACATGGGCAGCGACACGGGACAGCAGGCCTTGTACGACCCTTACCTGGAAAAGTATGTGATCTACGGTCGTTTTGGTGCAGGTGGGCGAAAAGTTGCTCGGGCGGAGAGTGACGACTTTGAAAACTGGTCCTCACCCGCGCGCGTCTTCCAGGCTGAAGCAGCCGACGGTGCTCGAACTCAGGTCTACGGCATGGGCACCAGTTTCTACGAAGGCATTTACATCGGCTTGCCGTGGATGTTCTACGAGGGAACCAGCTGGAATATTGACGTCCAGTTGGCCACGAGCCGCGATGGCATGCATTGGGGACGGGTGGCACGTGGAAGCCCCTTCATTCCGAACGGTTCCAAAGAAGATTGGGATTGCGGCATTATTTTTACCGCGGCCCAGCCGATTCAGGTGGTGGGCGACCGAATCTTCATTTTTTACTCGGCCAGCCGCCACAATCACAACTATCTTCAGCGTCCGTCCAAAGGGACTCCGGAATGGTCGAACTTTTGGAAAACCGTAAAGACCTCAATCGGTGTGGCCACACTCCGTCGAGATGGATTTGTTTCGCTCGATGCAGCGAACGAGGCAGGAACCGTGATTACCAAACCCTTCCGTTGGCCCTCCGGCAAACAGCTGTTCGTCAATGCCGACGCGTCGTCCGGCCATATGGTCGTGCAGGTTCTTGACGAAAACGAACAGCCATTGGAAGATCTCGGAGCTTCATCAACCATCCGCGGCGATGAACTGGGTAGCAAAGTTGTCTGGCCGAACAACAAGCGGGACACTTCAGGTACGGTGCGATTGAAATTCACACTGAACCATGCCAGCCTCTACTCCTACTGGTTTGAGTAGAGAGGATAGCATGACAAGCATGATACTTCGCTGGCAAATGTAGCTCGATCGGCTCGTTGACATCATCGCCGTCTTCCATGCGCTGATCGTGATTGGATGGAGCTGTAGTCTTCTTCCAGTTTCACTCGGTGAAGCTCAGCCACGCCGAGTCTGCTTCACGTGGCATCCGGTTTCGGTAAAGCCACTCTCCACGATAGGGTTGTCGGCCGCATCGACCAGAGAGAACCCTTCCTTCCAGGGGACCACCTTCGAGTTACCGGAGGTAGCGACACGGCAAAATGTGAACCTTACGGCAGGTTGAACATGACCGCCGCTGGCGATCATGACGGCTTGAGAATCAAGTCGACCACATCGTCCACCGGTTCTAATGAGTGGATCTCGGTCGCGAGACTCGCATCAGGACAAGGCTTGTCGTACCGATTCAACCAAATGGCACGGATTCCTAACTCGGTCGCGCCGACAATGTCAGAGGACCACGAGTCGCCAACCATCACGGCCTGGCCTGGTGTTCCACCAAGCCGTGACAACGCGACCTCGAAAATTTTCGCCGCGGGTTTGGGCACACCCACCTCTTCCGAGACCACCAACTCATCAATTAAGGGTTCGACCCCGATGGCGGCAATCTTTTTGACTTGCTGGGAAGTGATGTGATTGGTCACAATGCCGACCGGACGTTCTGCCTTGACTCGCCTTAACAGTTCGATTGCCCCTGGAACCGGTCGGTACGCCGCGTCGTATGCGTCACGATAGCAGCGTGCTGCTGCCTGTGACTCAGCATCGGTTGCCTCGGTTTGCGAATTGGACAGAAGCACGCGGAATCGCTCGACACGAGATTCGTTGATGGATATTAAACCGGCAAGGACTTTCTGGTGCCACTCTTCCAGTAGCTCGCCGTAGGTGGACTCAATTTCCTCGACCGAGCCAACGATGCGCCCCGCATATGCTTTTTGAACCGCCAGCAAGCCGGCGCGACTGCAGTACTGCTTGTCGAACAAGGTATCGTCGAGATCAAAGAGAACGACGCGCATAATTCTACCCACTTTACAACACCGACATTATTTTTCAGACACTACAGGGGCACCTTTCCCTTGATTGGCTCGCCATCGGCGACGGTGAACTTTAGTTCAATTCCTTGATATAAATATTCCTGAACCAGAGCGGCGGACCGTGATGTTCCAAGACAATCGGCCCCCTAGACCGATTGAACTGTGCAGCAAATCCGTCGAGCACAAGCTGGTCATTGAGATGGACCGTCACCTTATCGTTTTCGAGGCGGATCTCAAAATGATTCCACTCCCCCACCGGACGATCAGCCGTCCGCAAAGGTTTCCGTTCTTCGACGGTGTAGGTGACAATGCCCCCCGACCCCAGGGGCGAAGAGTAAAGTTCTGAAGTTCTGTCCCAGATCTCGACTTGTACCTCTTCAAACTCGTGGTAGTCCTCGTAGTCGGGCCGCAACACGATTCCACTGTTGCCGTCTTTTGCGATCTTCCAATCGATCTGTAGTATGAAATCGCCATACTCTTTTTCGGTACGCAGGTTCTGTGTGGAAATAGTGTCGGGCATAGGCTCCCAACCCAAACCATCGTAGAAAAGCAGTCCTTTTTCTACTCGCCAGTTGCCACTCCCGTCGTAGCTCCAACCGGCCAGATCGCGACCGTTAAAAAGGGACGTGAAGCCTGCGGGCGGCCCGTCGATGGAGACCGGCTTACACCCCACCGCACCTACCAGCACAGTTCCCAGACACGCCAATCTCAGACATACCGTCATGAATTCTCTCCTATTCTTATGACCGGCTATCGCCGGCAACAGTTTCAGGCTCATCCCAAATCGAAAATACAAGTACAATAGAAACACACATCAAAATGCTTCACGGCGTGATCTCACCGACGCTTGTTTTAGGATAGACTTTTATACCAATCAACGAATAATATTCCAAGGTTGTCCCTTTCACCAATTCTGAAACTGTGCACCATTTCCTCCCATTCATCCGCTGATTTTAGAACAGATTATCACTAGGTGTTTCTTCATGCGTCCATCCCAACAACGTGGCTTTACCTTGGTGGAACTTTTAGTCGTGATCGCGATCTTGTTGCCGGCGGTCCAGGCGGCGAGGGAAGCGGCTCGACGGATCGAGTGCAGCAATAACCTGAAACAAATTGCCCTGGCGCTTCATAGTTTCGAAGACGTGCACAAAAACATTCCGTCCGCTCACCATCGCGACGAGGGGGTGACCTGGTTCGTAAAAATACTGCCTTTCCTGGAACAGCAAGCCATCGCCGATTGCTGGGACATGCGACAACTCTGGCACCATCCGTCGCATCGACCGTGTTGGAGTCATCAGGTCTCTGCATATCGCTGCCCTTCCCGAGGCCGCCCCAGTGAATTTACTCCCGGTAGTGCAGATTCGGTACCCGTGCTTGACGGTGAAAGGCATCCCCCAGCTCCCTATGGGGACTATGCCGGCAACGGAGGCACTGACATCTGCTGCTGTTGGCCCGGGGTTCCACTTTGGCCTCCAGGCGCCTTCCCTGGCCCCACAGGTCCATTCACCGGATACATGCAAAACAATAATGGCGTCATCCTTTGGCAACATTGGGACACGGGCTCGACGGGCGACGCGTTCAAGTCGAACATCAAGTTCGCCAGCATCCGCGATGGATTGTCCAACACGATTTTTCTCGGTGAGAAACACGTCGTCGAAGGACGCCATGGGCCATCGTACAAGGAATGCAACCAAAACTGTGAAGGTCTGGAGGGTGAACTCGGGTTAGGCTGCGACGGCAGCTGGGTCAGTGGCAATGAAAGGTGGCACGCTTCGCGTTTGGCAGGCATGGCCTACCCACTGGCTACTGGACCTCAGGACGATTTTGGTTGGCCGCAACTAAACATCTTCGGCAGCTGGCACCCCGGCATCTGCCAGTTCGCCATGGGCGACGGCGGTGTCAGGGCACTGAACGTGACCATCAACGGTGTGTTGCTAGAGGAACTTGCCAGTCGTAACAGTTCCGATGCGGGGGGTGGCGGACCCTGCCTAAAGCCATGATTTCTAGATAGAGCACTATCACGTTTGCCGGGCTAAAGTTTTCGTTGCTCATGCGACAGGATGGAATTCTTTCCGACCAGGCTCAACAGATGTTTACACCGTGTGCACTATGGTTCACAGTAGGGACTGAACTGTTTCTCTCCGATTCCTCGTAAGTAGAAGCGTGCTAACAAAATGCATCTCACACCTGACATCCGGCATCTTGCCTCCAGTTTCGTATTCGTGGCGGTCATCATCTTGGCGTGCGGCTGCGACTCAGGACTCAAGACGTATCCCACATCGGGACATGTTCGGTTCGAAGACGGCACACCCGTGGCGGCGGGCACCATCATTTTTCAGTCAGTGGAAATAGAAGTGCAGGCACGGGCTAATATCCAGAACGATGGCACGTTTCACCTGGGAACCGAAACACCGGATGATGGCGCCGTTGAAGGAAAACACCGAGTGATTGTGCGTGCCCAATGGGAAGGTCCGGACACACCTCCGAAACATCCGGTTCATCCGAAGTACCGTTCGCCACACACCAGTAATCTTGAATACGAAGTGACTCCGCAGGGTCCCAACGAATTTGACATCACCGTTCAACGGCCGGAACAACGCTGAAGTTCGCGTGCTTTTCCCCGGGGGCGGCTTAGCGTTAAGGCTATAGCCAGCAATGCCACCAAGGACGGGAGGGGCACTAGGCAACACGCTCGGTCCAGGAGCCTACTCTGCTGGCAGACCAATCGGAAAACTGTTCATACGCACGTGGACGGATATAATAAAGCCCAGCTTCTCCGGTCTGAAATGGGCTGATCGTGGCGTCGATCAGGGCCTCGTTCCTTACGTGAACGGTGTCACCACGAGTAGGCAATACCGTGGTGACGACCATGGTCAGCCAAAAAATAGAGAATCGCATCGTCATGTACTGACGTACTCTTTTCACCGCAACCGTGAATGACAGGAGAAGCGCTGGACAACCAAAGTGTCGTCAAACGAGCGCCAAACTTGAACCTAAAAGTCTTTCGTGATGGGCCTTTCGTCACGGCGATTGCATAGTTGCCCAAGCGTCACCAAGTCGATGTTAATACTCACCGCTCGTACACTGCCATCGGTCATCGCGAACTGACTGATACCGCTGTGCCAACTGCCAAACACAAAGACTTGGCCGGGATGAGACCCGGGATTGTAATCGACAGCAATGGCTGGCTCATTGATAGACTGAGCGATATGCAAAGCCGGCTTATTGCCGCTGGCTGGTCCACCGCCACGACACAGTGACCACGAGCCGTCACCGTTAAAAGGTGAAAAGTCGCTGTACAAGGACCCCCCAAAAGTCTGCACCCAACCGGTTTTCCCCAACTGGTCCTCCGGGAGATGCTTTTCGCCGAAAAGAAACGTGTTGCTGGTGCCGTCAAAGACATCCGAGAACTTCACTGACAAGTCCCATCCGGTAGGATTGCACGGACGACCGCCACAATGTCCACGGCACTGACCGTAGCTGCACATGCACGGACCATTGTCGTCCCAATACTTGCCCGTCGCGACGATCGTACCGTTGGGTTGCGGACCGTCCCAGCTATTAAAATTGGGGCCTGTAATAGGCCAACAAGTCGAAAAGTAGTTCGGGACCACGCCTTCCAACGTACCGACGTCTCCCAGGTTTCCCACATAATCTCCGACCGGCGCTTCAAAATTGGAAAACCCCGGATCGGTCCGAGGTTCTCGATTGCCTCGGGTAGGACAAATATAGATGGACATTACCGCTTCTCGCACCGCAAGCGGCAAAGAGTACACACTGATTGTCTTGTCGTAGTTATCCTGCAGCGGTGAGTTTTCAATGTAGGGCAAGATAATCCAGGCCCATGTGGGCATATCATCCGCAACCCCGGCCGGAGGAAGACCACCCTCGGCAGAATGAAAATTGTGTGCTGCCAGGGCCAACTGCTTAAGATTATTTCCACACGACATTCGCCGTGCAGCTTCACGTGCCGCCTGAACAGCCGGTAACAGCAGTGCAATGAGAATCGCAATGATCGCAATAACCACCAGTAATTCGACAAGCGTGAAAGCTCTACGACGGTAATGCACTAGAAAACTCCGATCAAGCGAGCAAGAATGTCGAACGAGCAATCGAGCAAGAATGTCGAACGAGTTATTGTGGTTCAAAAGACCCAATTTGTCAACTCAATCGCAGTCGCGAGAGATTGCCAAACCGACGAAGTCTCCTATGTTTTCCCTTAGGTTCAAGGTCTTCATGATCTTCTACGAAAACTTGACCCGTGATACGATGCATGACAGAAAGTGCACCATTGGCGCTTCGCGATTAATCTGCAATTCCGTCTCAGTGCGTGGCATTTCTTTCGCTGCCGCCTTTTTTCAAATCCACGTTGACAGAAACGATTCGACACCATGCATTTTGTCCAACCATCACTTTTCCACAATCTTCATCGTCTCTTCGTCACTTCATTCCTGTTGACATGCTTGGGTTGTGGTGATTCGGCTCTGCGACTATCCGACGCAGAATTACAGGTGCGGGAACAGGCGATCGCCATGATCAATTCACTACAAGGTGAATACCGAGTTGATAAGAAACACGCGGACGAACCCTTGGTTCGTGTTCACCTGGCTAACACGGCCGTCACCAACGATGACCTGCAAAAGCTCATTGGCATGGCCCGCTTGGAAAACTTGAATTTACAAGGAACGAGCATTTCTGATGAGGGTCTGGCACACCTGAAGGACATCAAATCGCTGGTTGAGTTAAACGTGGCGAACACTCAAGTGACCGACGCGGGACTGGTCCATCTCATGGGACTTTCCAACTTAAAAGGGCTCTATGTGCGGTACACCTCGATAACCGAGAATGGAATCAACGGTCTCAAGCAAGCGATTCCAGAAATCAACGTGATCACCGGCGGGTTTGGCAGTTAACCGTTGGTGACATCGGTGAAAAAACAATCACCGAAGAGGTCCAATATCATGTTCGTTCCCAATCGAGTTGGAACGAGAAAACTGCGACATCCCGCACGACCGGTTTTTTGGCCAGCCACCGATCAAAACATTCACGGTCACGGCGTCTTCTACGGCAGCGTGAGGCATCCGATCGTCACAAGGAACTGGCTTGCCGGCTAGGGAACCTCTGAATCCGTGACGGTGTAACCGACTATCTGGTCCGTTTTCGGAGCAAGAAGGTGCTGGGCAAACTCACACATGCCTGCGCGCCCCATGACAACGTCTGCTTGTTGCCTTGCCCCAAGGTCCACGGGCCCACCAAACGCTGCTTGATAGAATCACCAGCCCAGGCCGGTCCGATACAAGCAGCCGTGCATCGCAGATACCGACAACTCAAGCCACAGACGAAACCTGACACAAAAGCTGACAGCCAGCTCCCGAAGGAACCGGTTAAGGTCAACGATAAAAGTCAGTCAAATTCCAGATCATGACAAAATATTGACTGCAAAGAACCGAACACGCCACGGTATTTGGCAGGCTGCTCAAAGGATCGATTCCAGGGTTATCCAAACCGATCCGTTCAAAACCTCTCCAGAACAAGCACCGCCAAATACCGAAGCGCTGTAACTTCACCTTCACAAGACTCGAGACTTAGATAATGGTCTCGAAGTTCACCGATGCTGGCAGTAAAGCAAACGCATTGGGAAGGTTGTACAAAACGTCGTGGTCATTACCGCCATCAAAGAACGGATTTGCGGCGGAAGAGTTGGAAATGGCAAGTCCATCTCTACCATTACCCAACAAGACATGCAAATCGTGCACCGCGTTTACATTGTCCATTTTCACAAAATCATGATCGTCACCAGAATCGACGTGTATATCCTTCGACTTCGCGTTAACGATCGTCACACGATCGTTTCCATCTTCGGTAGACACGCCTAGATGCACACCGGATTTGACCGTATTCATTGACAGTCTGTCATCGCCCGTTCCCATATTAGCGAACAGATTGTTACGGGCTGCCACGCGTGAAAAATGGGCAACGTCAGATTCTGACCCCGTTTCCAATCCCACATTGTTATTAGCACGAACCCGGTGCAATTTCACTTGATCAGAGCCTTGTTCAGTGCGAATCAGGATATCGTTTCCTGCAAATACACGATCAAGTGCAACCGAGTCGTTTTCATTATGGGTATTCACCTTCAGGTCATTCCGGATGCGAGCACCGACGATGGTCAGGTGGTCGTCGCCACCCTGCGTCTCGACTTTCATGTTAAATGCACTAACGCGATGCTTATGCACGCTGTCCAGACCGTCACCAGAATTCGTATGCCAAATCCCTCGGGTTCCCGTCATCACGGCATCTACGACATCATTTTGATCTCCCGTATCCACTTTGATACTCTCGGTCGTAAAGACTCTATCGAGATGAACACGGTCCTCTCCTAGGGAGGTACTAATTTTAAGATTTCCATTGGGCGTGTCAGTCAAAGTTAAATTTTTGACGATCACTTCGTCATGCCCATCATTCGTTTGTACAAAAATATTTTCAATCAGGGACCCGCTAAATGTTTGCGAAGGCAATCCATTGATAGTCGTTCCCGACAAACCTACTACCTCGACTACATTGGGCGCAATTTCGGAGACCTCAAATTGGTTGTCAGCGGCATCTCCATTGATCGTCAAATCGGGACCGACAAGACCTGCTAGAACGTTGCCGGCAAACATGTTGCGATTTTCGAGTGGTTGCATGGAAAGCTGGCGTTTTGTTTGATGTTGGGCGGGCATGATATTCTCATTTCTTTTCTAGGGAAGCGTAAAAGTAAAAATGGTTAAACAGTAAAATGGTTTCGCCACGGCTGACAATTACGAGTTTCTTGATCATCGAGACGAGGCGTTTCCTTTTCGTGTTATGAATCAAAGCAAGTGCCGCGCCAAAAATCCCCCCAACTTTCACTTGTTCCGCAACATGTTCATACAAAAGGACTTGCGACTCACCCAGCTTGTCATCCAAAGTTATTGGAAGTCTTTTGGCTGTCTCGAATTGAGACAACCGTCTAGATTCAGGAACCAAAACTACTGCCGCAGCAAGATGCTCAAACCGAATCACAAGAAAAAAGCGAGCACATTGATCAGATTGTCAGAGACTGCCATGGAAGAGGGAGTTTCTTGCCCATCCGTCATCTTTGCCCAAAATCTCAGCCGATTGACGGAAGCCTAGATGAGCTAGTCACTCCGAGCGGTCACCCAATCTCTGATTGCAATGCTTTGAGATAGACAGATATCGAATGGAGACAGTTCGCACGAGCCTCTGGTACGGGGGACACGAATAAAACAGTATCGGCCTATGGCAATTTACGCCAAACCTGTAGCCTAAATGGCGTGGGCGGTTTAGATTCACCTGAAAACGCGACAAAGCACGTCATCGTTACGTGCAAAGAAAAGCAGAGGCTAAATCCATGAACTTGCCGAATTGGATGTCAGAGCAACGCGACCATCGAGGCGATCCGAATTGGCGTCGGGTCATTTCCTCCAGCATAGCCGGTTTTTTGGTAGCCGCCATGCTATTCGTCAGCATGTCCATGTTCTATCGCATCGATGCCAGCGACGAAGGAGTCGTCCTGCGCTTCGGTAAACTTCAAAAAACGGTTGAGCCGGGTCTACACTGGAAACTACCTTGGCCCATTGACACCATTTACAAAGTTCCCGTCCAGCGTATCCAGACGTTGGAATTTGGTTTCGAAACCGAGCGGCCAGGTCGTGTAACTCGTTATGCTCGCCAAAGTACAGACGATTTGGCTGTCGCCGAGATGTTGACGGGTGATCTCAACCTAGGCCACGTTGAATGGATTGTTCGCTATCGCGTAAAGGATCCAGTGGAATACCTGTTCAGTCTGGGCAACACAGAGGCCATTGACGTAGGTGCCTTTCCTAGCGGCCAAAGTTTCGAAGTGAACCCAGCGGTGCCAGACACGATTCGTGATGCCTCCGAGTCGGTCATGAGAAAACTCGTGGGCGATTCGAGCATTGACTACGTACTTATCCTGGGCCGTGATGAAATCGCCACGGAAGCCACAAGGTTGATCCAAAAGGAGGTAAACAGCTTTCAGGCAGGAGTGAAAATCGTGACTGTCAAGCTTCAAACTACCTCACCTCCCACAGCTCAAGTCAAGGACGCATTCCAAGAGGTCAACCGCGCTCGCCAGAAAAAGGAACAAGTCGTTAACGAAGCGTTGGGCCATCGAAACAGTGTGCTCCCCGCAGCACGCGGCGCAAAAGACAAGAAAATTGCAGAGTCCGAAGGTTATCAGAATCGGGTCATCCTGGAAACAAAGGGCAAGGTGAGTGCCTTCCTTGCCCAGCTGACTGAATACCAACATGCTCCGGACGTGACTCGCAAAAGGCTTTATCTGGAAGCCATGGAAGACATCCTCAAGAAGGTCGGCCACAAGACGATCATAGACGAGTCGATTGAGGGAGTATTGCCACTTATCAACCTTGACCAAGGCGCCGTTATATCCAGCACCGAAAAAGGAGTTCAACGATGAAAACTGAGGTTATCACTTTTTCTCTCGTTGTCATCCTAGGCATTACGGCGGCAGTGTTGTACTCGAGTGTCTATACGGTTCAAGAAGGCAAGCAGGCGATTGTGACGCAGTTTGGTAAGCCTGTGGTTGCTCTTCAGGATCCTGGCTTGCACTTCAAGTTGCCTTTCATCCAGGAAGTACACTATCTCGAAAAACGGCTACTTCCCTGGGATGGAAAGCCGGCCAGCATGCAAACTCGTGACAAAAAGCGAATCGACATCGACGTCTGGGCTCGCTGGCAAATCGTCGACCCGATGAAGTTCTTTCAGGCAGTGCGGACCGAACTGCGCGGACAATCGATTATCGATGGTCTGGTTGATTCGGCTGTACGTGACGTTGTCGCTCGCCACAAGCTGATCGACGTGGTCCGCAAGTCGAATGATATCCTCGTCTACGAAAGCCAAGAACTAGAACGCAACTCGGGTGACAAAGTCCAAGGAAACGGGCGCGATGACGTGGAGGAGGAAATCCTCAACGGTGTAGATCTGAAAGAATACGGCATAAAACTTACAATGGTCCGCATTAAGCGAGTCAACTATGTCGAATCCGTACGCGAGACCGTATACCAACGCATGATCTCAGAACGATTGCGGATCGCCAGACTGTATGAATCAGAAGCCTTAGAAGAAAAAAACCGTATCCTTGGTCAGACGCAAAAAGAACTTGACCAGATCGAAGGCGAAATGGAACAAAGGTCAGCAGAGATTCGCGGAGAAGCGGATGCCCAAGTCATCCAACTGACAGCGGAAGCTTATAGTCAGTCAAGCGAATTCTATGAGTTCCTCCGTCAACTTGAAGTCTTCAAGCAGACGCTAGACAACGAGACTCGCTTGATTTTGTCTACCGACAGCGACTTTTTCCGATTGCTCAAAGAACCGGGTACCCCATAAGCGTAAAGATTTTTATCTCCAACCCCGGGACAGTCATGCTCCGTATCGACTCGAATTTGGATTCCGTTCTGTGCCCAACCGGCACCAGCAAGCGTCGCATTGCCTAAGGTTTACCTATCGTAGGTTGAACCCAGACACCAGGTTTGGCAAGCCTTATCTGTATGCCTTCGATGAAAAACATTTCGACAAGATCAACGAAAGTGCCACGTTGATTGTGTTAGCTGACAGTAAGTGACTGTACGACAACTGACCGATGAGTCCTACAGATTTTCCACAGAAGTAGGTTCCTCACAGGAGGATCGTCTAACAGCAACGACTTGCAAACACCACCGCCATAGCCAGCAAGCATTCACAGGAAAAATAGTAGACAACGGGTGCGACCGCATGCCTCCTCCCTGATATCCCGTACGGCGGATACTTCGCACAACCACTTTGTGACGTCCATTCGTCGACGATGGATTTCCAGTATCTTAGTTCAAGGCAATGAATCTGAACTACGACTTTGTTAACGTCGCGGATGACGAGAGAATCATCACTAGCTCGGGTTAGTTAGCCCACCGCAGAAAAACTCCCACACAATCCAAAACACGGGAGCGCAGACCAGCACCAACGATTTCCGGTGATTCATCCGGCCCAACACTTATGACACTGGTGTCGTGAGAAACGAGCTGGAATCGATCTACGGAAACTATAACCTGGTCGCAGCATTCGAACACTAGCACGAATCAACACCGGCAACAGAAAGACAGCGTTTCATGTCTCGGATGTCCCCTTCATGCTTTCCACTGCTTGAGGCATAGAAGTAGCGGTGTGCTACGCCAGACAGCTTGAAGACGATCAGCAAACCTTCATGGGAGCATGCGTGAAATTTTTGCAATCGCCATCATTTTAACGTGGCTCGACGGTGACGTCGCAAAACAGCTGCTAGGCAGCGCAGCGTCTTGTAGCACCCAAAACAGCCTCCACCACTGTTTCTGGAAAAATGTTTTCCAGAGAGTCGGCTGATTTTCCTTGATAAGTGTCTCCCGTGGAAACATCGGCACACAAGTGATATTGCCCCAGACCATACGCTCCGATCAGCTTCGGATCCGTCGGGCCGTACAGGGAAATCGTTGGGCGTCCTAACGCTGCGGCCAAATGCCCCACTCCCGTATCTACTGCCACGACACAACAAGCGGCAGCCAGACGAGCGGCAAGGTCACTTAACGACGTCTTGGATAGTACAAAGACGTTCTCCAGGCTCCTGGCAATTTCCTCAGCTCGTACCCGTTCCTGTTGGGTTCCCCAGGGCAACTGTAATGAGAAGCCTTTCGCCGAAAGTTGTAAGCAAAGCTGCCGCCAATAGGAAACTGGCCAAAGCTTGTCAGCGCGTGCAGATGCGTGAACTAAAACGACACTCTTTTCTCGATAGCAGTCGGAGGGCTGCCGGAACGATACAGACGCAAGTCCGTAGTCCGCCGATTCGACTGGGTTCGGGTAATTCAACGCCTGAGCAAACAATTGCCGGCTACGCTCTACAGCATGCTGCTGCCGACCTATTTCGAAACGATGCCGATACGTTAAACTGGCCATCGGCTCGCGAACAGTGGCCCAAGTCATTCCTGCTACCGGTGCAGGCACGAGACACCCCAAAACAGCGCTCTTCATCAACCCCTGCGCATCGATGACCATATCGTAATTCATTGCGCGTAATCGCCCCCGCAGCTGGCGGTACTCTTTGATCACTTCTGGATGCCAGATCCTCTTTCGCCAGCGGCGCCAAGCAACCGGCAGAACGCGATCGACGCTCGAGTGCCAACCGGGAACTTCAGAAAACGCCTCTTCAACCAGCCAATCAAACTTGATTCCTGGAAACGCATGTCCGGCATCGGTGACAGCAGGCAAAGTATGAATGACATCGCCAAGTGACGAAGTTTTAATAACGAGCACCCGCACTCGTGCACTCCTTCGAAACAGATGAGCAACTTTGTCTGCCGAAAAGCGAATCCGTTCCACTCAACGTCGACGTGTCACTTGATTGTTTGTCGGTACATCGGCTTGAGCCGTCGCTAAGGACAAGATTAAATCGAATCCAATGGAGAACGGATTCTAGTGACCCACTACGTTCACCACTAGTTAGATCTTGGTCGCGAGACCAATAGCATGCCACCACAGCCAGCAACGCGAGGGTATACACCTAAATTGGGCGTAAAATAGGTCATTCGCAAGCGACAGGATCGTTAATCTTTACGGGTTGAGCAAATCCTTAGGATTTTACTCATGAGTCCGAGTGCGGTGAGTCGATGGATCCCGTGAAGTGTAGGGCTATTTCCTTAGACGAGCTGTACTTTGCTTGCACATCAAACCAATCCGAACCACCTTCGAGTGTCAGGCTTCGCTGGCCAATTGCTCCGTACGATGAGCATGTACCTAGTGTTGGCGTCGTTTGTCATGATTTCCGTTCGTCCCCTCCGCGCCCAGGTTTTTGCTCCGGGAGGAGCCCCACCAGGTGGAAGTTCACCCGTTTCGGTGAATTTCGCACCAAATTTCCCCGGCAGCGTTTGGGGAAGTGTAACAGGTGCCAACCACGGCCTCGGCTACGACAGCAGTTACTTTAGCGTGGGTGGAAAACAGCGAATATTCCAAGGTCCACTAAACGGTCGCTGGCTCGGCGAAATACACGCCCACGTCTCCGAAGACTCAGGCAAACCGTTTGCGAACTTCGGTCTCGAACGCATCAAAACGCTGGGACCAGCTGGTGCAGATTATGGTGTCAACGTATGGTTTGACATCGACGATGACCAATTAGAATTCTTTGGTCACACCTTTTATCAAGTGGGTGTCGGCGGTTTTATCAAAACACGTCGTTTCGACATACGCGGAAACGGTTACATTCCCGCCGGAAACACCGGTTATCAATTGTCACCCGATTCTTGCTTTTTCGAAAACCACATCGTGATCGACGGTGGTATTGACGCCGCCTTGGAAGGTTTTGACACAGAAATACGATACCGGCCTCGCGTGCTGGCGATGCAATATGGATTCCTGGACTTCGGTGGTTACTATTACAACTCTGCCGACAATCTGATCAGCGCATTTTCTGGACTTCGAACGCGTGTTGGAGTTCAGCCGCTCCCCGGACTTGGCTTGACCTTCGAATTGAACCATGACAGCCGGTTCGACACGACCGGGTTCCTGCGATTTGAATTGGCGTTTGGTGGAGACGGCGACCGGGCACACGGAAACGCCGAGTTCACCTCTCGTGATTTAGAACGAACCGTGCGAAACGATCACATCATCCGCTACCAACAGGACGTGTTGTTCGCACTCGATCCAGACACCAGCATGCCGTATTTTGTGCATCACGTTGACAACACAGCCACTCCTGGAGGGGATGGCAGCGTGCTCAGTCCGCACGACTCACTATTAGATGCTGAACTGGTATCATCGCATGACGACATCATTTTCGTCCACGAAGGCGACGGCTCCACAAGTGGAATGACTGCCGGGATCACGCTCCAAGATGGCCAGCTGTTCCTCGGACATGGCGTGGAACACCCCATTCCGCTCTTAGGAGGTGGCACGTACATCCTGTGTAACGACACTGACGGCAACATGCCTACTATTACAAACAGCGCCGGACTAGACGTGGTTACCTTGGCTGACCGAAACACCGTAGCCGGCTTCAATATTGACGGTGAAAACGTCGCACAACACGGTATCTTCGGAGACGGCGCCACGGTTGCTGATGGTGCTCTGACCAACACTATTATTCGCGACAATGTGATCTTCGACACTGTCGTTGACGGTTTACACATGGAAAACATCGACGGTGTGATCGTTTACGAGAACGAAGAGGAGATTATTCTCGAGACCGAGACGCTAGTCGTTTTGAGCGATACATCCACCAACATCATTGACAATAGGATTACTGACGTTGGCGACGATGCCATCGAAATCTCCGGAATCATAGGCACCGAAAATACGCTCGTCATCGCAAGAAACAATATTGAAACACCGGGGGACGACGGTATTGTGGTCGGTACGGCTGCCGGTGAGAACACGGTGACGTTTGACACCAATACGGTGACCGAGGCTGGCGGTGATGGAATTTTTGTCTTCGACATCTCTAACACGCCAACCCCACTAGCGGGAGGCCTTTGGACATTCGAGAACAATGAGATTATGGAATCGGTCGGCCACGGCATTCATGTCGGAGACTTCTTCGACCGTGAAGGCACTATGACGTTCACAGAAAACACTTCCAACACCAATGATCTCGATGGCATTCACCTCGAAGACGTCCAACTTCTAACGCTCGTCTTTGACGAGAATACTACGAACAGTAATCGCGACGACGGCATGGAACTCGTGCGAATCTCCGACCCCAACGATCCAAACGTAACGGTCGTCATCGATATCGCCTCCCACACCAGTGACGGAAATTCAGACGACGGCATCTCTGTGATAGGCGGCAATGGAGATCTGTTCATCACTAGTTCTTTGCTCGCCAACAACGTGGGTGACGGAATCTCGATCTTTAACTTCACAAACAACGAAGAAGATACCGCAACCACGATCAGTGGCAACACGATCACCGGAAACGCCACTGGAGCCTCAGCAGGAATCAACTACTTCCTTGACGTCACGTCTGCTCCTCCCGCCGACCAAATCGAACAACTTGTCATTTCCGGCAACTCGGTCGATGACAACGGATTGAACATTAGAGTGATTAGCTCCGGCGCTGCAACCTTACTCAACACACAAATCCGCTCAAACCCGTCCATTTCGGGATTTGCCACCGACGGTGTCAATCTTCAATCACTGCGTGGAGCAACGCAAACCATCAACGTCTCTGACAACACCATCGTCGGCGCTACGGCTGATCCTAACGATCCTAATGGCGCCCTTCCGACGGGTGTTAACTTACGCATGATCGTCGACGACCAAACCACCGGTGCCTTGAGCACCATGACTGGCACGGTCACCAATAACATCTTCACCAATCCTGGTGGCCAAGGCGTCAACGGAATCGCACCAGACTTTGTGTCACCTTCTGGTGTGGGTATCGCAGTCGAAGGGCAAAGTCTTTTTGATGTAACGCTCGAAAACAATGTTTTCAATTCGGGGAACGGCAGCGCCTTAACGGCTCAACTCGACGTCACCCTCCCAACCGTCATCAATGCGATCCGGTTAATCGACAATACGTTTAACGGTACATTGGCTGATGACACTGTCATCATCACTTCCGAAAGCGACACTTTATTGGACATCGTTGTTGAACAAAACGATTTCCTGGATTCTCAACAGGAAGCCTTCCAGCTAACGCTACTGGACGACACTTTGACCAGAGTCGTTTTCGAGGACAACCGATTAATCGACTCCTCGGCAGACAGCGACTCCGAAACCGGCGTGCAAATCGCCATGGAAAACAACTCACAATTGCTCATGGATTTCACGGGCAACACGATCCAAGGCCATGGCGGAGCCGGCCTACTATCCGTCGCGCCACCAAATCCCGACTGGAGCGAAGGTTTCAAACTGACCGTCGCCGACACGTCCACCGCCTCATTGCGAGCCATCAACAACGAAATCTCGGAAAGTGCTTTCGAAGGCATGCGGATGGACGTTAGCGGTACTGGTGTGATCAATGCCTTGGTATTGGACAATCGTTTTCGTGATAACGACTTAGCTTTTTCGGATCCCAACGAGCCAACCGGCGAACGCGACTTCATCGCCGAGAAACTCAGCGCCGGCAGCGAAATATGCCTATCCCTGCATAACAATTTCGCCAACACTGGAGAAGGCTATCTGATCGACAACGCCGGAGGCGGTTCTCCGATCGAGATGGAACTTGGTATCAATACCCCGACGCCGACCACGAACGGAGCTGTCAACATCACTGTGTTTGACGAATTCGTCTCCACCTGCATTACCAACATCGAGGCAGAAGAAGCAGCCTTTTCTGCGGCTGGATTCCCGTAATAAACTACGTCACGCATTCTACGCGGCTCGCCTTGCAAAAATAGATCCGGACCGTTCACGTCCTATTTCTATTTCAAAATCCCTAGCAAATTAGTGTATTCGTCGGTCCACAAGGGAGCTTTGGCGACTTGCCGCTCTCGTTTGGGAAGCGCGTTGCGAATCGCCCGGTTTCCCAGGAACTGCTTGTTGGTTGTCGCTGCGATCCAATGAGCGCCTGACGCCCCTGGGCCACCAGCTCCCTGCACCAACATTTCCGTGGTAGACAAACCGTAGTGTTGCGCCAGCCGCTCGAACACGACTCGCAAGTCGACATGCCGATTGCTAATGTGAGCTGCTACAACACCGTCGGACCGCAGGTGCCTGACGTACACACCGAACGCTTCACAAGTCAATAAGTGTGTTGGAATAGCGTCGCCGCTAAACGCATCCAACACCAACACATCGAATTCCTGACTGATTTCGCGTTCCAACATCAAACGGGCGTCACCCAACACCACATCACATTCGGCTTGGCTATCACGCAGGAACGTGAAGTACTTCTCGGCGAGCCTGTGGACGGCAGGATTGATCTCGTAGAACCGGTAGTAGTCTCCGGGTTTCCCATACGCGGCCAATGTACCCACACCAAGCCCCACGACACCGACCCGCAAGGAATCTTCTCGAGGGAAATGACGCAGTGTCAGTCCGATTCCAGTGTGATCGGCATAATATTTGGTGGCCTGACGGTCCAGCGGTGATTGCAAATATTGAAAACCATGCATAATCCGTCCGTGGACAAGCGCACGACCGCGCTCGGTCGGATCCGATGTCTCATGTTCCAACACAGACAATACACCGTAAAAATTACGAGTCGAAGCCAACTGTCCCACCGGCAATGCCTCTAATTGAGCGTGAACGACGACCAACAGCCCCAGAAATCCGGCTAGGCCGAGAGCCCAACGGGAAAGTCGTGAAGGAGCAAAACTCGTGGTCTGTTCTACGAATAAAACGGATACCCCAAGAACATATCCGGCAAGCAGCATCAAATTCATTTCAAAGTAGTTTGAAAACAACCATGGACAAACAATGGCGACGATCACCCCACCGAGTGCTCCACCGGCGGAACACATCAAATAGAATTGCGTCAGATACCGCGGACAGGGTTTACGAGCCACCAATTCCCCGTGGCAAATCATACACACCAGCAACAGCGATCCAAAAGAAAGTGCGATCTCTGCCAGAACATGAGGCAGGTAGCCTATCATCGAAAACACGCTACTGGTAGCAATGAAGAGCAAGACCAACCAACCGCATACCCGTCTTGAATACCAACGATCGCTGTCGAACGTCAGGATAAAACTCAATAGGTACAGGCTGAGCGGCAATACCCACAAAAAGGGAATCACGGCCACGTCCTGACAAACGTGATTTGTGGTTGCCAACAACATGATCGACGCCAGGCAGGGGAGTCCTAACCAAATCGCTCGCTGGGACCAAACGGGAACCATACCGGACGTTGCCTGCAAATCCCTGGATGCCAGGTTCCCCACGGGTTCCGGATGTCGACCGTCAGAAAATGCCTCGGAAGCTGACCGCAGTCGCCAGACATTCATAACACAACAACCACAAAACAATACAAACACACAGAACCCCACCGACCAGGCACGTCCCTGTTGATTCGTCGTCAATACAGGCTCAAGCAAGAACGGATAGGTCAAGAGAGCCGCCAGCGACCCCACATTGGACAACGCATACAAACGATAGGGCGAACGACCCTCACACGAGCGACTAAACCAAGCCTGAATAAGAGGCCCCGTTGCAGACAACAAGAAATAGGGAAGGCCCACGTTGAGCAGCAACAAACCAAGGATCCGTACGGTCGGATCCTGCGCACTGCTTGGCTTCCAAGATGTGTCCGGACAAAGTGGCAACACCCACAACGACACCATCACCAGGAGAAGATGAAGCGATCCCTGTATCGACGTTGGCAACCGCGTCAACAGATGCGCGTATACGTAACCCGCAAACAAGACCACCTGAAAGAACAACATGCACGTTGTCCACACCGCTGGACTGCCACCAAACCAAGGAAGGATGGTCTTGCTGATGATGGGCTGCACCTGAAACACAAGAAACGCGCTTACAAAAATAGTAACCGCATAACACCACGCCATCCACGTCACACGATTCGCATTTTGCATTGCAGCAGTCCCTCCCTCTGTCGGAGATTCAGCGCACCCAGTCGGTTAACACAAATGTAGCATCTCCACGCCCTTTATTGCGGGCCAATCGGCCTGTAGCGATTACAACGTTACGTATCCCGCGACAACCGTTGCGACAAACTGCTTTCTAGACAGCCATATCGGCCAATACTTCGACCTTGGCCGATACGGCCGGGCAACCTACACTTACAGTCTTTCCAGCATGTTTTTTTGTGGGGCATGCATCAAAAGCTTCCACCCCGCTCATGCGACCATTTTTTTGTCACCACATACACACGCAGGTTGTATCAATAACTAACGACTGATGCTTCCAACACTACACTAAATCAATGACCTTCCTTTTCCTTCACCGTACAGGGTATGTCGATGACTTCGTTAGTAATGACCATCATGGGAACAGACGGACCGGGCCTGGTTGAATCTGTGGCACAGGTCGTGGCGGATCATGACGGCAACTGGCTAGAAAGCCGGATGGCACATTTGGCGGGCCAGTTCGCTGGCGTTCTCCGAATAAGCGTTGCTCCAGAGCAAGCTCAAGCTCTGATCGCCGCGATTAGCGAACTGGAATCGCGTGGACTGCGCGTGCTCATTGAGCAGAGCGAGCACAACGACTCGCCTTCTAGCCCTCTACCAGTCGTCATGCAACTCATAGGTAGCGATCGGCCAGGAATCGTGCGGCAAGTCTCTCATACGCTGGCATCCAAAGGGGTCAACGTCGAAGAGTTCCACTCGGAATGTGTCAATGCTCCCATGTCCGGTGAGAAGATATTTCGCGCTCGAGCCGACTTGCGGCTCCCCGCCGGTTTGTCCTTGATAGAATTACGTTGTGAACTGGAACAGATTGCTCAAGACTTGGTGGCCGACATTACCTTGCGCGAGTCAGACGACAAAGTAACGAACGACTGACTTGCCAATCGGCAATTTGCCTTGTAGCCTGGATAGAAGGTCGTCTGCGAACGGCTCAGCCGACTACTGTCAACAGCCCCAACCCCCAAACACAGCGGGCTTGCCCCCAACTGTTCGGCACGCTTGTTGCCAGAACTTATGCCTTTCACGTAATGAACGAACAGGGCTGGGCGTTTCCAACTGTGTTCAAAGTATTTTTTATTGTTTTGCAGTGCCACCCGAAGCATCGCCCAACTTTCTTTCCACGACTCGGGCAATCATTTAAAGTTATCTGCCATGCCCATCCAGTTCGCTTGTCCAAATTGTCAAAACAAATTCACCGTCAAACATGAACTGGCGGGCAAGGTTGCAAAGTGCGTTGGCTGCGGCAAAAAACTCCGCGTTCCCACCCCTAAAGTTCAGCCAGAAGTCAAACCGGTTGCCACCGCATCTCGCACCGCACTGGATGACATCTTGAACGATTATGAACCTGAGGCCAAAGAAAAAGAGCCCACATTAGATATCCCTCCGGAAATCGCTGCTCAACTAGAAGCTGAACTGGAGAATGAAAAGAAGAAAAAAAGAACCGCAGATCTTACTTGTCCAAAGTGTGGGGCCAAGTTCATCGGCTCTACGGTGGTTTGCGTGACGTGTGGCTACGACACGAAAATGGGCGACCGCGTCGCCAAGCAACAACCGCTGAAAACAATGCTCTTTTCCTCAACAGGGCGAATCTCACGAAGCACCTATTGGGCGCATTTTGCATTGATTGTCATTGTAAATATTATGTTTTCCACCGTTTTGATGGCCATAGCCCCCACCCTCGGCGCCGAGCCGCCAAGGCTACTATTCCTGGCAATACTCATTGGATCATCGATTTTCGGATTTTCGATTTGCCTGCTCATCAAAAGGTGGCATGACCGGGATAAATCGGGGCTATGGGTTTTCATCGGGTTGGTACCATTGATTGGTCTGATTTGGACGTTTGTTGAAGCAGGCTGCCTACCGGGTACGCCCGGAACCAACCGCTACGGCTCGGACCCACTTAGTCAAAAGCGACTCGAAGAAAAAAAGAAAGCAGAAAAAACGAACGCAAAGAAAACCTAGTTCGTCGACGGGACTGTACAAACCGATTTCTTGAAAAGGCAGTTCCCATCTCCAGTCCGACACACCTCTGGTCGATTCAAGAGAAACAAGTTAGTTCCGCGGCTGCCCACAGTATGCACGCCAGCATAAAAGCAACTAGAAGATCGAACGGCAGGAGATGCTTGCGTGGACCGCAATGTCTCGCATACCGATGACCCGTTCGCACGGCCTATGTTCACACCGTTCTTTTTCCTAGGGAAGGCAGGGCAATGTGCGACCGTCTTGGCAGTTAGTCGTACGGGATCATTCAAATGCCTACC
>JAKVBZ010000073.1 GCA_022448645.1 Pirellulaceae bacterium | reverse complement strand
GCTCTTGCTGGCCGAATTGATTGCAGGGGAAACCGACGATGGCCAATCCCTGTTGGGAATATTGTTCATGTAGTGCCTGCAGTTGTTCGTATTGGGGCGTCAGTCCGCACTCGCTGGCGACGTTCACAAACATCACGACCTTGCCCTTGTACTGATCAAGCGACACTTCCTTTCCGGCTAATGTTTCCATCGTAAAGTTCAATGCTGCAGGCATTTTGTTTTCCTTTTCTTCGGCGGTTGTTGGGGATGTCGTGAGGAGCATCACCGCACCAAACAGACAGGTGGTTACTAATCGCATCATCGTTAAGACTCCCTGGGTTAGATTAAATGAGCGGCAAATGGATGAACTAAGGTTGTCGCTTCCGATGCGACGTATGAGGAAACTTCCTGACCGTGGAAACACACAGATGTTAGGTGGGTCAGCAGGTGTGCTAAGCAATATGCCAGGAAGGTCGACAAGTTATGTGTGGTCGATGGATTGACGTGTACTGAATTACTTTTAGGGGTAGAAAACGGGTCAAATCTGCTGAACTAAATCACATGATAGATCCGTAGATTGGTTTGTCAAGCAAGCACCCAATTCGGCTGGTGGGAGAGTGCGATGTCGCTTACAAAATGAGGGTGGTCGTGTGCTGGACAGGAGAGGCAGGATGAGATAATAGGTGGGGGTGCCACCCAGACTCCAAAGGGTTTGCAGGCGGAACATTGGAACCAGGATTGGCAGAACATTGGAACCAGGATTGATAGAGTGGCACTGTCGGCTTGTCCAGCAAAGTGTGATGTATGGACTGGGCACTGCCGGGCGTGCCCGTATCAGTAGGCGACCGGTTCGTAGTGGCTCAGCCCAGAGGTCCAAGCTGCGGATGGAACGTGTTCCCACGCTAAGAGTGGGACACAGCAAATGGTGATGGTAGGACCATAACGACATGGCAGGAAAGATTCATCAAACGAGCGATGGTTCGAAACGGGCCAAACACACATTGATATTGGCACATGGTGCGGGCGCGGCCATGGACTCTGATTTTATGAATGTAGTGACAGAGGGACTGGTCGTTGAGGGGTTACAGGTTGTCCGTTTCGAATTCCCTTACATGGAGCAGCGACGGAAGACAGGCGGAAAACGTCCGCCCGATCGCGAGCCAGTCCTACGTGACACTTGGTTACAGGTGGTCGATCAGGTGAAGACCGACCGAAAACGGTTATTGATTGGCGGCAAATCGATGGGTGGAAGGATTGCCAGCTTGATTGCAGATGAAGCCAACGTCGCAGGGTTGGTTTGTTTGGGATACCCTTTTCATCCTCCCGGAAAGCCAGACAAATTGCGTGTAGATCATTTACAGTCTCTGCGCACGCCGACGCTGATCCTGCAGGGTGAGCGGGACCCATTTGGCAACCGAGAGCAGGTAGCAGGATATCCACTGTCTAAGACGGTACAGCTTCACTGGTTGACCGATGGAGAGCATAGTTTTAAACCGCGGAAATCATCTGGAGTCTCTTTGGAAGAAAACTTGGCAGACGCCGTCCAGGCTGTTGTATCCTTTGCCTCACAGCTGTAAATACCGCCAGATCCCACTGGCCATAATTGGCAAGTCAAATTGGGGCGTGCTACAATTCATCATATTGAGTTTATGTCTCTGCTCTGACGTCCGAACCAGAACCTATCGTAATGAAAATCGCTACGACAGCTGTGCTTGCCGTTGTTTACACACTGACCTTTTTAGTCAGGAGTGTCGGCGCTGTGGAGTCTCCATCGAGCGTCGATTTCCAACAGAAGATTCGCCCAATACTATCGGAGCATTGTTTTGCTTGTCATGGTCCAGACAAGGCGAGCCGAGAAGCCGACCTGCGTCTGGACCAAATCGGGAGTGTGGTAGAGTTGGGTGCTATTGTGCCGGGAAACCCTGGCGAGTCGGAACTGGTTTCCCGAATCCGAACGAAAGATCCGGACGCGGTCATGCCGCCAGCAGATTTTGGCAAACCCTTGTCCGAGGAACAGAAAGCTTTGCTCGAGCATTGGATTGCAGCCGGTGCTCCTTGGCAAGAGCACTGGTCCTTTGTTGCACCGCAGAAAGCACCGTTACCTCATCACGACGGCGTCCAGCAGTGGGCCAGGAATTCCATCGATTATTTCGTGTATGCCAAGATCCGTGAGTTAGGGTTTTCTCCCGAAGGCGAGTCGGACCGTTCTACGCTAGCCAGGCGAGTAGCGTTGGACAGCACAGGGCTGCCACCTGACCCCACCTTGTTGGAAACGTTCTTAGTCCGAGAAGATCCGAAGGCGTATGCTGAATACGTGGATGATCTGTTGAATTCTCCGCATGCAGGCGAGCACCGGGCTCGTTTTTGGTTGGATGCAGCGCGGTATGGGGATACACATGGAATGCATGTGGACAACTATCGCGAGATTTGGCCGTATCGCGATTGGGTCATTCGTGCCTTTAACGCCAATATGCCGTTTGACCAGTTTGTCGTCGAGCAGATTGCTGGGGATCTGCTTCCAGAAGCGACACTCGAGCAGCACATTGCTACGGGGTTTAATCGCTGTAATATCACCACTTCAGAAGGTGGCGCGATTCCGGAAGAGCTAGACGTTCGCTACATGGTCGATCGTGTCGAAACGACTGCTACCGTTTTCCTCGGTTTGACGGCCGGCTGTGCCGTTTGCCACGACCACAAGTATGACCCTATTTCTCAGCGCGAGTTTTATCAGCTGGGGGCTTTCTTCAATAACACCACGCAACCCGCTATGGACGGAAATCAACCCGATACCCCACCTGTCGTGGTGATTCCTCGTGAGGATTTCCATGAAGAGTGGTTCCAGTTGCAAGCACAACGTCGTCAGTTACGTGCTGCGTTGAATCAGGCTACGCAGTCGGTTGAGCCTTGGTGGAGTGGCCATCCGAAAGCCCTCGAACATCCCGTGCCAACCGACGATTTATTGGTGTGGTTGCCGTTTGCCCAAGGGGAAGATGACACTTTTCAACTCGCAGAAACGGATTCTTGGGCGGACGACCATCCGGCTGGAAAGCGCGGGATACGCTTTGGTGCATCGAGTGAAGCAGAGGTGGAGCTACCGCAGCTTCGCACTGACGAGCCTTTCAGCATCAGCTTCTGGGTGAGGACTCCCGACAAAGTCATTAATACGACATTGCTAGAACAGATGGGGGAATCGGAGGAAGGGAAAGCCATTGGTTGGACCCTCACTCTGGGCACTCAAGGAACGCTGAAGTTGTTAATGCACGACGGACTCGGGAATGCGATTACCGGCAAACTGCCGGACAACGATGCCTTGCGTCCCCGTTCGTGGCAACATGTTTGCGTGCGATATTCGGGTGGAACGGCCAATTCGTCTTTTTCGATCCTGGCCAATGGTCATCGGGTGGCCATGCGAAATTCCTCTCAGAAACTTTTTGATCAGATTGAAGCTTGTGACTTGGTTGACGGTCCGATGAAAATCGCCCCCAACGCTGCTACCTGTGGGATCAGTGATCTGCGGGTATTTCGGCGATGGTTGAGTGATGCCGAAACGCGCTTGTTGTACGAACATCACACGCTGAGAAAACTGCTGGCGTCCGATATGGGTTGGCACGATATGAGTGCCTTAGAACGTGAGCTGATCACGATTTGTTTCCAGTACACTCAAGACGCCACATTCCGCGAAACCTCTTTCCAGCTGGCCGGAACCGAAACGAGACGTGATTTTATTTATGCCCATTCCACGACGACATCGGTGATGCAGGAACGTGCTTCACCGCCTCGAGCTTGGATTTTGCAGCGCGGTGAATACACCAAGCGCGGCGAGGAAGTGTCACCGAACGTGCCGGAGGTTTTGCCACCGCTGCCCGACGGAGATTCACAAAATCGCTTGAGCTTGGCTCAATGGCTGGTGTCTCCCGAGCATCCACTCACGGCGCGCGTGAAGGTGAATCGTTTGTGGCAATCGGTGTTTGGCGTGGGGTTGGTAAAGACTTCGGAAGATTTCGGAGTCATGGGTGATCGGCCCACGCATCCCGAGCTGCTTGACTGGTTGGCCGTCGAATTTATCGATTCGGGATGGGATGTCAATCACTTACTGCATTTGATCCTGACGTCTGCCACTTACCGGCAGGCCAGTCATGTTACGCCTGCAAAACTGGTCGCCGACCCAGACAACCGTTACTTCACACGTGGTCCGCGCGTGCGATTGGATGCCGAGGTGTTGCGTGACCAGGCGTTAGCGGTAAGTCAGCTTTTGCGGCGCGATATTGGTGGCCCCAGCGTCAAGCCTTACCAGCCTAAAGGGCTCTGGAAGGTTGTCGCCATCACTGGCAGCAACACGAAAGAATTTCAACAAGATTCAGGCGGTGCACTGTATCGCCGAAGCTTGTATACGTTTTGGAAACGGACTTCCCCGCCACCATCCATGGCTGCATTCAACGCACCAACACGGGAACAGTGTACGGTTCGACGCGAACGGACTAACACACCGTTGCAAGCGCTGGTTATGATGAATGATGTGCAGTACGTCGAAGCGGCACGTCATTTGGCTCAATGGACATTGCAGCACGCGTCGGATAATTCTCAGCGAGCTTCGTGGATGGTGCGGCGGGCTTTGTCTCGTCCAGCCAGTGATCAGGAAGTTAAGGAATTGGCCTCTGCCGCCTCAGCGTTTTCTGCTCGGTTCGCCGAGAACCAAGAGGCAGTCCAGAAGCTCATTGCGGTCGGCGAGAGCTCCCCCGATGCGACGCTCGATCCGGTGGAACTGGGTGCGTGGACCATGGTGGCCAATACAATTATGAACACCGACGAGTTTATCAATAGATAGCAGCGAGCACCGGGACAACAGGCAGAATCAGTAAATGAAGGTCACATTGTGAAGCATTTTGTACGGGCACTGCCGTTGGTAGTTGAGTCGCTCGGTTCCTCGGGCCGAACTAATCCAGACGGGCCACAGGCCTAACCCATCTGAAAACGGAATCAACATGTTTCATATGGTTGATAAGAAGGGCTGACCAGCATGGAAACACATCCGATAGACAAGTGGATCCAGCTTGAAACTCGACGCCAATTTTTCGGCCAGAGCTTCAAGGGTCTGGGCATGGCGGCATTGGCTTCTTTAATGGGCCAGTCAGCGATGGCAACCACGACTGGTGGAGTATTGCAGGGTGGTAACTTTCCGTCACGCATCAAGCGCGTCATTTGGTTGTTCATGGCTGGCGCCCCATCTCAGTTGGATACGTTGGATTACAAGCCTCAGATGGTAGATTGGTTCGATAAGGATTTGCCGGAATCGGTTCGCAAAGGCCAGCGGTTAACGACCATGACGGCATCGCAGGCTCGTTTCCCTATTGCTCCCTCGATCTTTAAGTTTCACCAGCACGGTGAGTGTGGGAAGCGAGTGAGTGAGTTGCTGCCGTATACAGGTTCGATGGCGGATCAATTGGCCTTCGTTCATACGATGTGGACCGAGGCGATCAATCACGATCCGGCGATCACGTACATTCAAACCGGCAATCAGATTCCGGGCCGTCCCAGTGTCGGCGCTTGGATCAGTTACGGGCTAGGCTCGATGAACCGAAACTTGCCGGAGTTCATCGTGCTAAATTGTGAACCTCGTGGGCAAGCTCTTTATTCTCGACTGTGGGGCAGCGGGTTCTTGCCGTCCAAGCATGCCGGTGTGGCATTTCGTGAACAAGGCGACCCGGTGTTGTATTTGTCGAATCCAGGTGGAGTCGACAGTGATACTCGACGGTTGATGCTCGACAAGCTGCAAACGATGAACCAGCGACTATTTGCGGAACTGGGCGATCCGGAAACACAAACACGCATTGCCCAGTACGAAATGGCTTTTCGCATGCAGGCATCGGTGCCAGAACTGATGGACATCTCGTCAGAGCCCAGACACGTGTTGGATATGTATGGGCCGGAATCCGAACAGCCAGGAACTTTTGGCTACAACTGCCTGTTAGCTCGGCGGATGGCCGAACAGGGTGTTCGTTTTGTGCAGATCTTTCATCGTGGCTGGGACCATCATGGGACTTTACCGGAAAACATTCGTCGTCAGACGAAAGAAGTAGATCAACCTTCCTGGGCGCTGCTGACGGATCTTCAACGGCGAGGGCTGTTGGATGACACGCTCGTTATTTGGGGCGGCGAGTTTGGCCGTACCATTTACAGTCAGGGAACGTTGACCAAAACCAACTATGGTCGAGACCATCATCCCAAATGTTTTAGCATCTGGTTGGCGGGTGGCGGAATTCGAGGTGGTGTGACGCACGGTGAAACCGACGACTTTAGTTACAATATTGTTCGCGACCCAGTACATTTGCGTGATTTGCACGCCACGATCTTTCATCAGCTGGGCATCGATCATAAACGCTTTACGGTGAAACATCGCGGGTTGGATGAGCGGTTAACGGGAGTGCAAGAAGAGGCTCGCGTCATACGA
Organism: Pirellulaceae bacterium; assembly: GCA_022448645.1. The sequence continues at coordinate 21,427 of JAKVBZ010000073.1, read as the reverse complement.
CAGATTTTAGGGTGACCGTGGCCTTACGTTTCCCTTCGGAAAATGCCAAGCGCCTTATGTCTCGGGGCCTAGGGATTCAAACGATGTGAACTACGTGAAGATTCCCCGGAAGGCACTATTCCAGAATCACCATGCCACTCACGCTGGTATCTTTACGTCCCCGAAGGGAAGGGTCTACGGTTGAAAGTGAGTGGACTGGGTCCAGCATTCATATGCTGATTCGTCAAACCTTCGCCAGGCCGATGGGTTTGCTCTGCTCAACCACCACGACACCTGACATTCAAATAGCGTGAACCATTAGTCTTTGTTTTCAAAGACGTTTCGCAACACCGATTCGTCTCGCCAACGCGGAATGTGTTTTTCTAGCTCTTTGGTTTCTTTGGCGAGACCCGAACAACTTGCTGCCAGTACGGAAAAAATTTGATTGGCGACGAGACGGTGGCCCAAGTCGTTGGCATGTACTCTGTCGTCGTGGACTAGCCAGTCAGCATTTCCATATGCGCTCAGCAGGTCGACAAACAGGCAATCTTTTTCGTCAGCAACCGCTTTGGTTTTGTGGTTGAAATCATGGAAGATCTCTAGTGTGGCATGATTCCAAGTTGGTCCAAAGTTATCGAAGGCGGACATGTAGTAAGGACCTAACAGGACGATTAATGGATTAATCGTGGCACGGACACGATCGATCAACGTGCGCATTTCATTGGCGAATAGGTCCAGCGGAGTTCCTCCTCGCGCATCATTGAGCCCATACGAAACGACTAGTAAGTCGGGCTTGTTATCGATCACGTGAGGCTCCAGTCTCTCCAGGGCAGCGGGTTTCCCGCTGTGAGGATAACAAGGACTTTTCGTGGAAATGGCATTGGCCCCGATCCCGACATTCTTGAGTTGTACAGGGATTCGTTGAAACTCGTTGATCATCCGAGCCAACTGGTGTGCCCAAGCGCGTTCGCGGTAACTAGCCCAGCCTCCCGCTGTGGTGCTTTCACCTAGAGTGACCAGCATGCGAAACTCTTGGTCCCACCAATCCCGTTTTGGTTTGGCTGCAGGTTGACTTGCAGCTTCGGCTGCTTGAGCCGTACTGGTGGCAGCAAGTCCACCCGATACAGCCGTTCCGACCAAAACCGATTGGGCAAGTGCATCTCGGCGATTGATTTTTTCCATGGGATTCTCCACAGGCGTTCAGAGATGATGGATTTTAGGAGGCAGTCGAGTGGGTCAACTTGGACCATCTACATAGCGAACCTTATTGGATTCCAACAGTGTGGTGATGAAATCGGGAACTTCCAAGCCATCGCGAATCTTTCGTTCCACTTCGGCTTCGGCGGTACGAATTTCTCTGGCTGTCGCCGCGACGGATTCAATGGTGTCGCGAGGCACTATCACGATTCCATCTTCATCGGAAATGACAGCGTCTCCGGGGTGGATCGTAACGGCGCCCAGGCAAATTGGCATGCCGACGGACCCGGGGCCGTTACGTACGGGCGAGTTCGGTGTGACCCCACGACAATAAACGGGTAATCCCACATCACGAATGCCGGCACAGTCGCGAACTAAACCGTCGGTGACCAAGCCAAGAACGTTTCGGTTGCTGGCCATGCGCAACAGCAAATCACCTGTCAAACAAGTTTCTGTAAAAGCATCGGTGGCGGCCACAATGATGTCACCAGGTTGGGCGACGGCGACGGCAGCAAATAGCGCCAGATTGTCTGCGGGTCCACAGTGGCATGTTATGGCGGATCCAACCAATAGGGAGGTCGGTTCCGTGCCAGGCAGTACTTGAATTTGATAATCCAAGGCACCACGGCCTTGCATGGCGTCGACAAGATAGACCGAAGCGATGCCGGCGAGCGATGCTAGGGCGGATTTGTCTGGCCGGCAAAAATCGCGGCAAATGGTGAGCAGAGGAGGGTCTTCGAGCATGAGTGACTACCTTGGGAATCGATATGGTTCTGTTAAGATACAACCTTATTGTGAGGATATCGACGCAAGCAGCGGGCGTGTGCCTAGGAGCTCGCTGCGCTCGACCCCAGCCATCCTTTATGATTGTTTTCAGTTCGTTGCCATCTACGCAATGATTAGCGTAACGATGTCGACGAGATTCACGAACTTGATGCTCATTGTACTAAGTGGAGCGTGTGCATGCTCATTCAGGCGATCCCCTTGACCGAAATTAGTGAGAAAATCTTCGTGGCGGCGGGCTGTGCCCACGACGAAGCGGCGTGTATCGCTCGTAATTTGGTGGACGCCAATCTGTGCGGCCACGATTCACACGGTGTCATTCGTATCATGCAGTATGTGTCGTACCTGCAGGAAGGGACCGTCCGCGCTGGACAGGATATGACCATCGTGCACGAAACCAACACGGCATTAGTGGTGGACGGCAATTTGGGCATGGGACAGGTGATCTGTCAGCGGACAATGGAGCGTTTGGCCAGCAAGGTTCAACAGCACGGCATGGCGATGGGGTCCATTCGGAACACGGGTCACATGGGTCGGTTGGGTTATTGGGCGGAACAATTGGCACGTGAGGGCCTGATTTCGTTACATTTTCTCAACACAACTGGCTTGGGGATGCTGGCGGTTCCCTTTGGCGGGACAGATCGGCGGCTGTCTTTGTGTGCCGTCGCAGCTTGTGTACCGTGCGAAGACCGACCATCGTTACTGTTGGACTTTACCACGACTGTCGTTGCGGAAGGCAAGTTACGTGTGGCTCGCAATCGAGGAGTACCTGTGGCGCCTGGAACCATCGTGGACAAACACGGACGACCGACGACGGACCCTAATGATTTTTACGATGGTGGTGCACTGTTGCCGATTGCCAGCCACAAAGGGCACGGCCTCAATATGATCACGGATATTCTGGCGGGTGCCCTATCGGGTGGTGGCTGTACCGCTCCAGGCGTGGAAATATTGCAAAACACGATGACGTCGATCGCCATCGATCCGTCCCCCATCGTCGATCGAAAAGCTTACTTTGAAGAAATTCGCAGATATTGTGATTGGGTGACCGGTTCGCCACCGAGTGAGCCAGATGGCGAAGTGTTCGTCCCAGGAGATGTCGAGCAACGAAATCGCCAACAACGAGAGGCCGCTGGGATTACTATTGACGATACGACTTGGGAACAAATTCTACAGTTAGCCGAGTCCTATGGAGTTCATTTCGAAGAACCAACATAAATCTTTAATCAGAGGAATACTGTGGCAATCACACAGGTCATTTGTTAGATACTGCGGATCGGAAACTTGGAAGACAAGACTGCGGGAACACAAGACACACTTTTGATTCGAATTCAAACCGATGAAGGGTTGGAAGGCATCGGCGATGGCCGGAGTCGACTTGGCATTGTGGGACCTGAAAGGCAAAGTCTTTCAGCAACCGATCTGGCGATTGTTGGGCGGACGTCATCATGAAGCCGTGCCGGCGTATGCATCCATCTTGTATTGGTCGAGATGGAGCTGAGACCAAGGATATCGCGCAGCGTTTCGGCCTTGGATTGACCAGCACGCGCTCGATGTCTACCAGGTCGATTTGGCACGCAATGGATTTACCGATGTCAACTACATTCGGCAACGTGTTGAAGAGATTGGTGCACGTTTGTGCAATCATTGTTGTAAAACCCCAATCAGCGTGCTGCCTGTTTGCATTGGATCAGTACCTGCAAGAGTGCTTTTATATTCGAGGGAGGACGAACTTGAGATGAGGCTTGCCCAGAACTAAAATAGAATGAGCTAGTACTAGATCGCTAGTTTAAACCCACAGGATTCACGAAATATAAGCTGTAGCCAGGGCGTAGTTTTCAGAGTTCGAAATAGCGAGAACTCAAAACCTGAACACTGACACCCGAACACTTTTTTCGAATCATTATTCATATAACCTTTAGCGCATAAGGATCGGGCTCTGTCTTAAAAAACCTCCATTCCTGACGAATCGTTTTAAGTAAATATTTTAGCCCTTCCGATGCTCCCTGCCTTGGTCCATCCTGCTTGCCGCCAGCCATGCGTTATTTTATGTATGTCGTAGTCGTGTGGGCCGCGCTCTTTGCCGCGATGGTACCGTTGCAGGCAGCTCCTGAGCACGTCGGCTACAACCGACATGTGCGCCCCATTCTTTCGGATCGCTGTTTCCAGTGCCATGGTCGAGACGAAGGCAACCGTCAAGCCGATTTGCGATTGGATCAGCGCGAGGAAGCGATTGCGTCGGCCATTGTTCCAGGAAACGCGGAACAGAGTGAATTGATTGCTCGTCTGGTGACCGACGATGATTCACAGCGAATGCCTCCGTTGGATTCCCACAAGCCTCCATTGACTGACAGTCAGATAACGATTCTACGACGTTGGATCGATGCAGGGGCTCATTACGAACCGCACTGGGCATTCATTCCTCCTAGCCGACCCAAGGTTCCGCAGCCAGATCCCACATCGGAATGGAAAGCTGTCGAAACGGACTGGTCGCTCAATCCGATTGACGTATTCGTATACGCCCGCATGCGGGAAGAAGGGCTATTGCCGAGCCCACCGACGGACCGTGGAGCGTTGATTCGACGTGTCACGTTGGACCTGACCGGCTTGCCACCCACGTTATCAGAAGTGGAAGCTTTTATGAACGATGATTCGCCATCAGCCTATGAGGATGTGGTCGATCGCTTACTGCGTTCTACTCGGTATGGCGAGCACATGGCGCGGTATTGGTTGGATGCCGCCCGCTATGCAGATACGAACGGCTTTCAATATGACTTGAACCGTGACCAGTGGCCATGGCGGGATTGGGTGATTCATGCCTTCAATCAAAATATGCCGTTTGATCAGTTCACGGTGGAACAGTTGGCAGGTGACCTACTGCCCAACGCTACCGAGCACCAACGGTTAGCCACCGCATTTAATAGAAATCATCCCATCACCATTGAAGGTGGAGTGATTGATGAAGAATATCGTACCGAGTATGTTGCTGACCGCGTCGTGACGACTTCTACGGTCTGGTTGGGCCTCACGATGCTGTGTGCTCGGTGTCACGATCACAAATACGACCCGATATCGCAGCGGGAATTCTACGAACTGTTTGCCTTTTTTAACAATGTGCCGGAAAAAGGAATCAATGCTTTCGATCCTAAGGAACCGTTGACTTCGCCATTGAGAAACCAAGCGTTGAGGCGAATGAAGGTGCAAGTGGATGAGTTAAACCAGAAGTATCGTACTTCGCTAACCGATGGGGAATTAGCTTGGAGTGATTGGGAACAGAAACTGGCAGGCTTTGCGACCACTTGTTGGCAAGTGGTGACGCCAGATTCGGTGACTTCCAAGAACGGATCTGAATTCAAGACCTTACCAGATGGCAGCGTTTTGGTCGTAGGACCCAGTCCCGAACGCGACACTTATGAAATCATCGTGTCTACGGATTTGCAGCAGTTGCAAGCGGTACGTTTGGAAACGTTGCCGGACGAGTCATTGAGTCGCGGCGGTCTGGGTCGCGCGGAGAATGGTAATTTTGTGTTGAGTGAGATCTTGTTGGCCGCTGGGCCCGGCGGTCGTTTGGACCAGTTTAACTCGTTGGGGATCCAACAAGCCGAAGCCGACTATTCACAAGCGAAGTATGACATCGCAAAGATTGTGGATGGAAACCAAGAAACAGGTGGATGGGCCGTGGACGGTCATCGGCTGAAAGAACCACGATTGGCGATCTTTCATTTGAAAAAACCAGCGGGTTTTTCCAACGGCACGATGTTACGGATCCAGCTCGTCCAAAATCATGGAACTTCTCATTTGGTCGGACGATTTCGCATTGCCTTGTCAGCAGGCCAATTCGGACCGCCAACGCTGGCTGTACAACACACGATGACGCTGGCACTCGAGGATCGTTTGGACGACCAAAGTCATGAGCTGCAAGATGAACTCGTGCGGCGCTATGGATCGGACGACCTGCGTGACATGCAACGAGAATGGGTTCGACTGCAAGCCGAGTCGGCCGAGTTAGAAAACATACCCGACACGATGATCATGTCGGAAATGTCGTCTCCACGAGCAACGCACGTGCTGTTCCGGGGAGAATACGACAAGCCCAGAGACCTGGTGAAGGCATCCACACCCTCTGTGTTTCCTTCCATGCCAGAGGGCGTGCCTTCCAATCGACTGGGTTTGGCACAGTGGCTTGTGATGCCGGACCATCCACTGACCGCTCGTGTCACGGTGAACCGTTTATGGCAACGCTTGTTTGGTACGGGACTCGTCAAAACGACCGAAGATTTCGGCACGCAAGGTGAATGGCCCAGTCATCCAGATTTGCTTGATTGGTTGGCTGTCGAATTTGTTGAATCAGGTTGGGACGTGAAAGCATTGCACAAACAAATCGTGACGTCTGCTACTTACCGGCAATCTTCGGCTACTGTACGTGGTGCGAGTAGCCAAGTGACGGCAGCTGGTGATTGGACGATTCCCGATGCCGAAAATCGATTGCTGTCGCGTGGGCCTAGGTTGCGACTTGATGCCGAAACCATTCGTGACTGTGCGCTGTCGGTGAGCGGGCAGCTGATCGACAATATCGGTGGTCCCAGTGTATTTCCATATCAGCCCGCAGGCTTATGGCAAGAAGTCAATAATCGCCCCGGTTTTTCGCAGGTGTATCGACAAGATCATGGTGAAGGGCTTTATCGACGAAGCCTATATACCTATTGGAAGCGTACTGTTCCACCGGCATCCATGGCCATTTTTGATGCGCCCGAACGTGAGTATTGTGTTGTCAAACGATCTCGTACCAATACGCCTTTACAGGCCTTTGTCTTAATGCATGACCCGCAATACATAGAAGCCGCTCGGCGCTTGGCCGAGCGAATGATCCTCGAGGGGGGTGCCACGGATCGTCAACGACTGGTTTTTGGATTTCGGACGTGTTTGGCACGTCCTCCCAGCCCCGCAGAAGTAGCCCTGTTGGAAGAAACATTGACGACTCGACGGCAGCAATACGCCGCGGAGCCCGAACAAGCAAACCGACTTTTGTCCATTGGTGAGGCGCAATTGGATCGTCAGTTGGAGACGACGGAGCATGCTGCGTTCACAACAGTGGCTCGCATGCTATTGAACCTGAGTGAATTTATTTCCAAAAGTTAGACGTCAATATAAAAGTTTTTTTCGGAGCCATCACTTTGATGCACCCTGTTATTGAAACCGGCTTGCAAAGGACACGACGTCATTTCCTGGGGAACGCTGTCACTGGGATTGGTGCAGTCGCTTTGTCGTCGCTTGTCAATGCGGAATCCTGCCATGCAGCTGGCGGTGTTGCGGTCAACAACGGGCCCGGACATAGTCCAGGGCAATTGGGACCTCTTGACTTTCCAGCTCGAGCTAAGCGCGTGATCTATTTGTGTCAGTCGGGCGCACCGTCGCAGATCGACACATTTGACTACAAACCGGCTTTGGAAAAACGAGACGGTGAGCAGTTGCCAGCGTCCGTGAGGATGGGACAGCGCTTGACTGGTATGACATCCAATCAGGCCAAGTATCCAGTAGCGAAATCGTTCGTGCCTTTTCGTCAGCATGGGCAGTCGGGGCAATGGATCAGCGATCTGTTGCCTTTCCATCAGCAGATTGCTGACGACATCTGTGTCGTAAAATCGATGTATACGGAGGCCATCAACCACGATCCGGCCATCACTTTTTTCCAAACAGGTCACCAGCAACCTGGTCGTCCCAGTCTTGGCGCGTGGGTGAGCTACGGTATCGGAAGTTCCAGTTTCGATTTTCCCGCGTTCGTTGTGCTGCTCGACAAGAACACCGATTTACGAGCCCAGCCTTTGTACGCGCGGCTTTGGGGCAGCGGTTTCCTGCCCTCGAACCACCAGGGAATCAAATTGCGCTCCTCCGGGGATCCTGTATTGTTTCTGTCCGATCCGACCGGCGCCAATTTGGCAGACAAGCGTGATTTTCTGGATCGTCTGGGAGCCTTGAATGCCATTCGTCGCGAGCAAAGTGGCGATCCGGAAATTGATACACGTATTGCTGCCTACGAAATGGCGTTTCGTATGCAGATGTCGGTTCCCGAATTGACCGATATTTCAGACGAGTCTCAGAGCACGCTCGAACTGTACGGGGCAGATGTTCAGATTCCCGGAACGCATGCCGCAAATTGCTTGTTGGCTAGAAGGCTTGCGCAGCGTGGGGTGCGATTTATTCAGGTTTATCACCGCGGTTGGGATCATCACAGCCACCTGCCGCAACGGCACCGATTTCTTGCTAAAGAAGTCGACCGTGGCTCTGCAGCACTTGTACAGGACTTGAAGCAACATGGTCTTTTGGATGACACGCTGGTGGTCTGGGGAGGTGAGTTCGGCCGCACGGTGTTCAAGCAAGGTTTGCATGCCAATTACGGCCGCGACCACCACCCACGATGTTTCTGTATCTGGCTTGCTGGCGGCGGTGTGAAGCCAGGGATGTCCTACGGCGAAACGGACGAGTGGAGCTACAATATTGTCGATCGTGATACACGTGGAGTCCACGTTCATGATTTGAATGCAACGATCCTCCATTTGCTCGGCCTCGACCACGAACGATTGACGTATAAGTTTCAGGGTAGAGACTACCGTCTCACCGACGTTCACGGACGTGTGGTCGAGGAGATCATTGTTTGAGACAAAGCTTAGAAGTGATGCTTGTGGATAGTCGCGGAGCGACGAGACGACATGGCCGGGGCTTATGCCACAGGCTACTTGCCTTCGTCACGTCGTGGCTGACATCTGCAACTTCGAATATCAAGTGTCGAATCCAATGGCGGATTCAAATTCCAGAAACGTAAATGGATATTGCCCGGATCAAATCAGTGGTGCCTGTATTCGGCCGAGTGATGTCTGGTGGTGTCGAGTCGTCATGAAGAAAGGAAGAGTTTCTATGAAACGAGCTATTTTGGAATCTGTTTCAGTGGTTGGTACCCTGTTATTAGTGACGACCCTATTCGCTGAGCCATTCGAGGACGTGACCGAATCACTAGGATTGTCGGGATTACATGGAACCAGGTCGGCATGGGGAGACTTCGACAATGACGGTTGGGTCGACCTATATGCTGGGGAGCTTTGGCGCAACGAGCAAGGTGAACGATTCACAAAAGTCGCGCTTCCCAATGGCGGTGCAGGTGTTTGGGGAGACTATGACAATGATGGATATTTAGATTTATTCCTCTACGGGACCCATGTACTGCTGCGCAATGGAGGTGATGGAACGTTTACCGACATGCGGCATATTTTACCCGAGCGCCAGCACAAGGCATCGCTCGGCGCGGTGTGGGGCGACTACAACGGTGATGGGTTTCTGGATCTATACGTTGGTGCTTATGAGATTTGGCAGACACAGGAGGAGTGGTCCGATGTGCTGTTGTTAAATCGAGAAGGGAAGCGCTTCGAAATGGTATGGCAGCCGCCGGTGCGACGAGCCCGCGGTGTCACAGCGGCGGATTTTGACGAGGACGGAGACCTAGACGTCTATGTTTCGAATTATCGGCTACAGCCCAACTGGTTGTGGCTGAACAATGGGAGCGGTGAGTTCCAGGATGTGGCTGGTGAACGTGGCACGGACGGCGATGGTGACTTAGGTGCTTGGGGACATACCATCGGATCTTCCTTCGGAGATTTTGACAACGATGGACACATTGACTTGTTCGTCGGCAATTTTTCGCACCCTCCCGCGTACCAGGACCGTTGCAAGTTTTACCGGAATATGGGACCGCAGCAGGGATTTCGCTTTGAAGACCGTAGCGAACAAGCTGCCTTGGCCTGGCAGGAGTCCTTCGCGACGCCCACGCTGGCCGACTATGATAACGACGGATTCCTCGACCTTTATTTGACCGCTGTGTACAATGGCAATCACTGTGTCCTCGTACGGAATACGTCTGGTGATTTATCGCAGGCGAAACCTGACGCACAAGAAGCTGATGTGTCTCCGGTCGGAGATTGGTCGTTCACTGATGTTACCGATGAAATGGGACTCAGTGTGGAGCCAAACTACCAGGCAACCTGGGCAGATTTCGACAACGATGGAGATCTGGATCTAGCGAGCAATGGCAAGTTGTACCGGAATCCGACATCGGGAAACCATTGGTTGAAGGTAAGATTAAACGCTGATCAGAAGGTGAATCGGGCAGCCATCGGCGCGCAGGTTCGTGTTCACGTGAATGGTTGGGTGCTGACTCGCCAGGTTGAAGGAGGCACAGGCGAGGGCAATCAGAACGATCTCGTCCTGCATTTTGGCTTAGGAGAATTTGATCAAGAGGTACCCATCGAAGTCACCTGGCCCAACGGCCAAGTGCAGACGATGTCTTCGTCAGTCGACACTACGATTACGGTGGATATGTTGGATAAGCAAGAATAATTAACGTGTTGTGTCGAGGAAGGCTGCGATCGCCGGATCTCAACACCGTCATCTTTTAGGAATGAACTCAATGACTCTTCGTTTTGTCGTATTCAATATTTTGGTGCTTACATTGTCTGTGGTAGTGACGGATGGTGTATCTGTTCGTGCAGCTACGAAACTTACCGAACTTCCTATCTCGAGCTGGTGCGGGATTCCCGGAGAGGGATTTGATAAACCGGTGACTGGGATTATCTACAACCGTGCTACGGCTCCTTGTTGTGGGATGCCCTTAGGCGGCGTCGCCACCGGATGTGTTGACATCGACGCACGAGGAGTGTGGGGTTACAGTTCTCTGTTCAACGGCTGGGACGACTTCTACTATTTTCGTGCCCGCATTCCGCGAATGAATCCACGTCCCGAACCAATCTTTGGATTGTCAGTGAATGGGACAACTTGGGCTTTAGCGCCTGAAGAATTCATCCGCGGTGGTAGGGTGGGTTGGTGTACCGAACCGCACAATCCCGGGGTGTGGACAAGCGACCCGAAACCGCGAGTCAAGCAGCTCAATACGCCGAATATCGTCGGCGTAAAATCGGCAGGCGAAGTGTTGTACTGGGGCCACTTTCCGATTTGTGAGATGGATTACATCACCGAAGCCCCAGTGCTCGTCAAGGTGCGAGCTTTTTCGCCCTTCTTTCCCGGGAATGCGGTCGAGTCGAACATTCCGGCAGCAGTCTTCGAGGTGCGATTGAAAAACCGCACCGGCTCGCAGCAGACCGGTAGTATTGCCATGAATTTTCCTGGACCTAATTCGCGAGAAGCTCGCAGCGACGAATTCACTCGTAAAGAGATTCGCGCCAAATTCTCGGGGACCGTGGTGGCTTCGCGGGCTGGAGTCAGTTATGCGCTGGGTACGATTGACGAGCCACAAACGCGTTTGGGTGCTGGTTTGACCATTCATGAACACGCTTGGTCCAATTTTGCAAACCAGCTGCCGCAACCCGTTTTTCGTTCAGAAGGAGAATCGCATTTCTATCAGACGGGGAGTGCCAGTGCGGCGGTCGATTTCTCACTTGCCGGGGGAGAAGAAAAGATCGTTCGGTTTGTACTTGCTTGGTATGCACCAGTTTGGGAAGGGGCTGAAAAGCGTCATCCTGGAGCACAGCCGACGACGACTTGGAACACGCCCGAATGGATGGGTGAAACGAATTACTTCCGCCAGATGTACGGTGCTCGTTTTGTGGGTGCCACCGATGTGGCTATGCGTATGGCTGCAGAACACGAACAGATGCTGGATCGTATTTTGGCTTGGCAGAAAGTCATCTACGACTCCACGCTACCTGGCTGGTTGCAGCATGCACTGCTCAATAATCTTTGTTTGATTCCTGAAAATGGCTATTGGGCACAGCCTCAAAGTCCTCTGCCCGATTGGACGTTTCCAGATGGTATCTATGCGCTCAACGAAAGCTCACGAGGATGTCCCCATCTGGGAAACATGCCATCGGAGTGGTATGGGACGTTGTCACTGACTTATTTGTTTCCAGATTTGCACGAGTTGGAATTGCGTGCGTTTCGAGAGTATCAATCGGAAGAGGGCGAAGCGCCGTTCGCCATCGGTAAAATCCACGGGCTGCCCGATTGTGTGACGCCCGAATACTACTGGCAGAAATCGCTCAATGGTTACTGTTACGTAGATATGGTCGACCGACTTTGGCAGCGCACTGGTGACCCGGACATCGTACGCGACTACTACGAGTCTGTAAAAAAAGCGACCGCCTACACGATTGGCCTGAGTACCAAACCGGGGGCACCCATTCGCATGCCTGATGATGGTGGTATGGAATGGTTCGAGCATGGTGAGTGGGCAGGAATGGCGACACACATGGGAGGATTGCGCTTGGCGATGCTGCGGATGGCCGAGAGAATGGCCGAAACGGCGGGGGATGTCAAATTCGCTGACAAGTGCCGCACGTGGTTTGCTGAAGGATCGACAGCGATGGAAACCCAATTGTGGACAGAGGAAGCTGGAGGATACTACCTGAATTTTTGGGAACCAGAAACGAATCGAAAGTCCGAAGATGTTATGGGCTATCAACTGGACGGCCAATGGGCGGCTATTTATCACGGCTTGCCGGGCGTGTTTAAACAAGATCGGGTGAAGAAGGCGCTCGCTACCATCAAGCGCTGTAACGTCGCGTTGACACCCGATGTTGGTGCGGCCAATTTTTGTCGCCCAGATGGAAGTCCGCTGAGCAAGAAGCAAATCGACATTCAGGAGACCATCGCCGACGTGACGGAAGCAGATGTTGCCCACTACGGCACTTACGCGATGTTCACTGCGGAAGTGGTGATTTTAGGCATGACTTATATGCAGGCTGGAGAACCTGAATTCGGGTTGGACTTGATTCGCAAACATTGGGAGACACTCATGTGTCGGTCGGGTCATCCGTGGGATTACCCCAATTTGGTGAACGGCCACACCGGCGAACGGATTTTCGGTACCGATTATGGTCAAGGAATGATGTTGTGGGCCCTGCCTGCGGCGGTCGAAGGGAAGAACATCGCCGAGTTTTCTGCACCTGGTGGTTTGCTCGATCGCATCATCCACGCCGCCAATCCGGAGTAAATCCAAGAGAGAGGCGTGGCTTCGCGATTAAAATGCAGCCTGTAAGATGCTCAGGATGTCTTCTTCGGATGCGTCTCGTGGATTGGTTTGCAGTAGTCTTTTGATTGCGAAAGACTTTTTGGCAAATGTAGGTAGCATTTCCTCGGTGGCGCCGATATCGCGCAGTCCAGTGGGAATGCCGATATTGCTTTTCAGTCTGACAACAGCATTGACAGCCTGCTCGGCCGCTTGTTGCTCAGTGAGCTCTGCTGTATCGACTCCCAACAACTGAGCAATGTGAGCGAATCGACTCAGGCGTGTTGGCAAGTTGAATTGCATCACGTAGGGCAGTAGCAAACCGTTTCCAGCTCCGTGCGAGACATGCAGTGCTCCGCCGAGCGGGTATTCCAACGCATGAACCAAGGCGACGCCACAAGTAGCGAAGGCCATTCCAGCGATCGTCGCTGCCAACGCCATGCCTTCACGAGCGGGCAGATTGTCCGGTTCCTTGACGGCGGTGACTAGATGTTGGCCGATCAATTGGATCGCTTTTTCGGCCAGGCAGTCTCCTAGCGGATGGTTTCCATCGAACGGAGAAATTTCCCCGGCCGGGATTCTCGCGTGGATTTCACGATAATCGATACAGGTGTAGGCTTCGATCGCGTGCGTCAGAGCATCAATCCCGCTGTCCGCGGTTACCGTGGCTGGGCACGTCACCGTCAGTTCGGGATCGACCAAAGCCAAGCTGGGTCGCAAGAATCTGCTCAGTCCGGCCACTTTGACTTCATTCTCTGTGTCGCTCAATACCGAAGCCCCCGACACTTCGCTCCCGGTACCAGCGGTCGTGGGAACGCAGACCAATGTCAGGACGGGTCCTGGTACTTTTTCTGTACCGAAGTAATCCCGTGGCGAGCCACCGTGAGTCACGATGGCCGCTGCCATTTTGGCCACATCCATATTGCTGCCGCCACCGAGGCCCAGAATGGCATCTGGCGTAAACTCACCCACTTGCTGGGCAGCAGTTTCAACCAATTCGATGGAAGGTTCGGGTTGGCCACCGTCAAATGTGTAGGTCTCGATATCGGCGTCGGCCAACGACTGTAGTATCGGTTCGACGACACCTGCAGCCATTAAAGTGCGATCGGTGATGATAGACACCCGGCGCACTGAGCGTTGAGTCAGTTCGGGCCCCAGTCGCCGCGCGGCTCCGCTGCCAAAGATCAAATGTCCTGCCGAGGAGAAATTCCAAGTATGTTGCATGGTGGTCTAGTTTAGCGCTAGGTGCTGATACAAACGTGTCGTTGAGTCGACAGGGAATTGTTATCAATCAACGAGTGATTCACAAGCGCCAGTAAAATGTATTATGGTAGTGCTATATGAATATCCAACCTACATGGAGAAAACCACATGCTCGCCAGGTACCGTGAATGCCAACTTGTGATTCTGTTTTGTGTTATGAGCGTCCCTGTCATGGCGGACGACCAATTTGTCGATTTGTTTGATGGCACATCCCTCACGGGATGGGTGCAGCATGGTGGGACGGCGAAGTATCGTGTCGCGGATGGCGCCATTATTGGGCAATCGGTACCGAATACGTCCAACAGCTTTCTTTGTACCGAAAACGATTATGGAGATTTTGTGTTGGAGTACGAATTCAAGTGTGATGCGGAACTTAATTCGGGTGTCCAATTTCGGAGTACTGTGTACGGTCAGGACACAACCGTGACAGTCGATGGAAATGACGTGAAAATCTCAGCCGGTCAAGTACACGGCTATCAATGTGAAATTGACCCCAATCAATCTCAGCGCATGTGGAGTTCGGGGATTTACGATGAGGGACGACGAGGTTGGCTGTATCCCGGGCTCAAGGGTGGCGATCGGGAGGCATTCAGTAAGCAAGGGCAGAAGTTATATAAGCCGGGTGAGTGGAATTCGGTGCGAGTTGTCTGCCGTGGCGATCACATTCAAACGTGGCTCAACGGGGAATTGCGTGCCGACTTTCACGACGACTGTACGGCCGAGGGTTTCGTCGGCTTGCAGGTCCACGGGGTAGGTGGTCGCCAAGATCCACTGGAAGTGCGTTGGCGCAATATTCGCATCAAGAATTTAACGGACTAAGGTTTGTCGGTCACGCGTCGTGCGTTTCACGCAAACAATTCCTTGATTTTTTGGCCGTGGTAGATTTCGTGCGGTCGTCCTTCGAAATCGCGCCAAGTCGCGTTTTGCGGAATTCCCAAGGTATCGTAGATGGTAGCAGCCAAGTCTTCTGGAGTTTGAATGAAATCCGTGGGCTCTCCACCGATATGGTCGGAGGCGCCATGGATAGTTCCTCCAGATACACCACCTCCAGCGAACAACATTGTGTTGACCGGTCCCCAGTGATCGCGCCCACCGTTTTTGTTGATCTTAGGTGTCCGTCCGAATTCGCCTCCCACGATCACCAACGTTTCATCAAGAAGTCCGCTGGCACTCATGTCATCCAGCAACGCGGAGATGCAGCGATCGAAGGGAGGTAGCAGGTTGTTTTTCAGACTAGGGAAATTGCGTTGATGTGTGTCCCACGACGAGTTTTTCCCTAGGTTGACTTGGACAAAACGGACACCGCTTTCGATGAGGCGTTTTCCCATGAGTACCGATAGTCCGAATTTGTTGGCACCGTAGCGTTCGACGGTGGCGGAGTCTTCGGTTTCTACACCGAAAGCCTTACGGACTTGTTCATCGGCCAAAACGGAGATGGCCTGCTCGCGTACGGTATCGAGTGCTGACACCGATCCAACGGACGCTAGTTGGGATGTTTGAAAATCGTCAAGCAGCGAAAGCCTGCCGTCCAGTCGTGGGTAACTTCCGGTGGGAAGCTGCAACGTCGGTGTTTCGAAGACGCGTTGGGCACCATGTTGGAAATTGGAACCATCGAAACGAAAGCACTCGGGACAGGCCCCGTTGCCCAAGGGGCAACCTGCTGCGATGTCAATGTGCCAAGCTTCCCATTGTTTTCCCAGGCGGCCTGCGTATTGGCCAGGTCGAAATTGATTGTTTTCGTTGATATTTGGCTGCGGCAACACCGCGGCAAGTGGCATTTTTTGTTTTTGATTACGTAAGGCGTAAGTCACCACCGTCGGCATGGACGGCCATTCGTTCTGACTGGGTGCTTTGTTGACAGAAAAACCGGGTGGAAAGTCAAGCCGTCCGGTCAGCATCATGTGACATGCTTTTGCATGTTGGTTGCTGGCGGTATGCATCGAACGGAGCAAGGCGTACTGTTCACTTCGCTTGGCCAACTCAGGCAAGTATTCGCAAACCTGCAAGCCAGGGGTACGTGTCGCGATCGGTTGGAACTCGCCACGAATTTCTGTGGGAGCTTCGGGTTTCATGTCGAAACTGTCATGGTGGGATAGCCCGCCAGTCAGAAAGATGAACAACACCGACCGTGGAGGTTTAGAAGAAGGAGGGAATGGTGCCACAGCGTTTGACTCGTCGGCAGTAGCCCTTCTAGCGACCAAACTTGTTGTGCCAAATCCAAGTCCGACAGCACCCACTTTTAGAACCCACCTGCGACTAAAGTGGGGCAATCGGTTTAGAAATTCTTCGTGGTGCATAGCATGACTCCTTCAATGCAGTCAGATTGTTCTGTTGACTGACACCTGGTGATGTTCACCAGATGCAAGGGGCGTTGGCTCAAGTGGTATAAAAAAACTGGAATTAGAATAAGCGGTAGAAAGAATCCGCAGTAAGTGGAAGGCTATGCATGCTGGTGGGGTCCTGTAGTACTATAGGTAAAATCGACCTAGTTTCCAAGATGAATCATGACAGCTGTAACCAGTTGTTTGTTTGCTCTTGGGTTAGAGTGGGCGACGCGGCAACCGGTCTGATACAAGGTCACCGGAGTAGCCTAACGTTCTGTGAAAGTGATTCTCCTTTTTTCGAATTTTGGAAGTTGACGGCCACATCTTGCTCCTGGGGTTTTCTGTGCAAAGTATTATGAACTTCCATGCCGTCGAGGACGTCCTCAATGTACCTTACCTATCTGCGATCGACCCGGCTCGACGTCATGCGACGGATACGACGAGTGGTCGTCGTATCCAATATCGCTATCCTGAGCTTCTACATCCGATGTTTGCAGTAGTCGAAATGATTCGCACAGGTAAAATCGGCAATGCCATTTGCCTGGCAATCAAGGCAAGACGATTTGCTTCATTGTTGTGGATTGCCACCGAAGATGATTCCATTGACGAGCCAGGTATGGCAACTTGCGAACATTACCTTTAGCGCAGCAGCAATCACTTATGAGTACTAAGACAGGTCTTACCCAAACCGAAGATTATCTAGCGTTTGTTCACCAACGGCTTACGTATCCTTACGCATTGTTTGATACTTTGCGGTCTTCCGATCCGGTGCATTGGTGCGAGCCCCTGCAGTGCTGGCTGGCGACTCGATACGAAGATGTTTTTGCGCTGCTCAGTGAGCCCAGGTTATCTGCCAATCGAGGCGGCCTGTACTTTGACATGCTTTCGCCTGCGAACCGGGAATTGGCACGTCCGCTTGTAGAGCACATCAACACCTGGATGCTACCGATGGACGAGCCGCGTCACTCGCAGTGTCGCAGATTGGTAAGCCTGGCTTTCACACCTCGCATGATTGAAGGTTTGCGACCAATGATCGAGCGTGTTGTTGAGGAATTGATTGAGGATGTTGTTTCGCGAGGTCGTGTTGATTTTGTTCAAGATTTCAGTACCCGCTTACCTGCTTATGTGATTTGCGAGATGCTGGGTCTGCCCCATGAAGATCGAGACAATTTTCAACAATGGGCAGATGTCATCATGAGTTTCAGTGCTGCGGGAGGACCGGAGTTGAATCAAGTTGTGGAAACTGCGGCTAAAGCATTACACCAATTGACCAAGTTGTTTGATTCGCTGATTGACGAGCGACAGATTGATCCTCGCGACGACTTGATCAGCGCTATGTTGCAAGTCGAGCAAGACGGGGATCGATTAACTCGTGATGAATTATTTGCCATGTGCATATTCTTGTTTATTGCGGGTCAGGATACGACCGTGGGGCTGTTAAGCAATGGTATGTGGTTGTTGAGCGAACATCCGGATCAGCTGGCCAAGCTTCAGGCGGACGTGGATCGACTGGTCGAGCCGGCAGTGGAGGAGTGTTTGCGATATGAGTCGTCGGTACCTCGTGGTGTGCGGCGCGCCCGAGAACCATTCGAGTTACACGGCTGTCAAATCCAACAAGATCAGACCGTCATCTTGCTATTGGGCGCCGCCAATCGGGATGAAGCCCAATTTCCAAACGCGGATCGCTTTGACATCGAACGGAGTCCCAATAAACATGTGGCTTTCGGACGCGGTCCGCATTTTTGCCTCGGTGCACCCCTGGCAAGGCTAGAAGCACAGATTGCCTTTCGGCAGATCGCTTGCCGGAAACTGGTTGTGCGTTCTCTGACGGACCAGCCAACCTGGACAACACAACTGGGATTACGGTTGATCCGAGAGTGGCCGGTGGAAATGGCGTTAGCCTAATACGGTTGCAATCTCTTTTGCGGAAATGTTACGACTGCGTTCCAAGGCCGTTGATCTCAAAAAACCAGCGTTGGGATCGTTGCGCTGGACACAGAAAGTTCTTTCAGGGACAGCCATCCCACTGGGCGACAGAAAGTAACCGGTGTCACAACACGAACAGAAGCTCATTCAGGGTCATACCCCAATGGTTCCAGAACGACGATAGTTGGCCGGCCTGCGACCGGTTGCGACAACGGAAAACTAACCGTGTGATGCCGACAAAAAATGACCGGGTCGCGTTTCCGCAAAAGATGCTGTTTGACTTGGCCAACGATCCGAACGAGTCAAACAATCTGGCTGGAACCGAGGATCTTGAGGATGTCCAAGCCGAACTCGAGCAGCGTTTGAAGAGTTGGTGGGACCCACAACGCGATACAGAGTAAATGTATGCAAGTCTTGTATCTGGCTAAGTGTTCAATCTATTGTCCAGGTGTAACATGAAATTCGCTGAAAAATCGGGTTGTAATTGGGCGTTCTGAGGCTGGTAGATTAACCATCAACAGGGCATAATCCACAGACAACAAACCACGGATACACAATTCCATGCGAATTCTATTGACCCTCTCGTTCGCCATTCTTTGCATCAGTGGAACCATGGCCGCTGCCGACGACGGATTGCAGGCCGTCAGCCGCCAGCGTGTTCATCCTGTGCTGATCGGCAATGAGCACAATCCGCTGGTGACGGTGGCGATCGAGGTTGACGAACCGGGAGTGCGCGTGCGCTCGCTTACATTCTCTCTGGACGGTACGGACGATCTCAGCGACATCCAGCACCTTGAGCTCTTCTTTTCCGACCGACATCCCCCACACGACCTGGACGCGCTGCGCAATGGCAAGAACTACCATGGCGACCGGCGGGCAGTACTTGCGGAGCTGACCGTACCGTTCGGATCACCAGCGGCAACGTCGGCTCAGGTGACGTTCCGGGGTGATCGTCTGTTGGCGCCAGGGACCAACTATTTTTGGCTGTCTTGTCGACTTCGAGAGACAGCCGAACTCTCTCACAAGGTCGATGCCCGCTGTACGCAGATTGACACATCGGTCGGCCAAGTCGAACCGAGCGATGCCTCGCCTGGCGTGCGCAAACGGATCGGTTTCGCGCTCCGCCAGCGGTACGACGATGGCGTGCATACCTCCCGGATCCCGGCGCTGACAACTACGCCCAAGGGGTCGCTGTTGTGCGTGTATGATCTGCGCCGGACCAAGCGTCGCGACTTGCAGGAAGACATCGACATTGGTCTCAGTCGCAGCACCGATGGTGGAAAGACCTGGGAACCGGTGCGTGTCATCATGGATATGGAGGAATACGGAGGCCTACCACCGAATCGGAACGGCTGTAGCGATCCGGGAATCGTGGTGGATCGCACCACGGGAGATGTTTTTTGTGCAGCTGTCTGGATGTGGGGAAAATTGGGCCACCACCAATGGGCGGTGGGAGGATCCGATCGTGGCTACGAAATCGGGAAAAGCGCGCAAATGCTCATGGTTCATTCACGAGACGATGGGAAGACCTGGTCGAGTCCTGACAACTTGACCCGCCAGCTTAAACAACCCGATTGGATTCTGTTGGCCCCCTCGCCGCAGGCTGGAATCACGCTCCGCGACGGGACGTTGGTCCTACCGGTGGAGGGAATTGCTGAAGATGACCTAGCCAATCCCGATAAGACGAAGACTGCCTTTGCCAGCGTGATTGTCAGTCATGATCACGGGGCGACGTGGAAAATGGGTTCCCCGCAGGCTCGTGGCTGTGGCGAATGCCAGGTGGTGGAGCTCGCCGGCGGCTCGCTCCTGCTGAATGCCCGCTCGATGCGACCCATGAAACTTCGTTCCGTGTTCCACTCCTCAGATCTAGGCCAAACCTGGCAACCTCATAGCACGCATCGCAAGGATCTGATTGAATCGGGGTGCAACGGAAGCCTAATTCGGGTGAACACACAGCGCGATGGCAAGCCGGTCAGCATCCTACTGTTTTCCAATTGTCATGTCCAAGTCGAACGGTCACATCAAACGATCCAAGTCAGTTTTGACGAAGGAATGACTTGGCCGAAAAAATATCACCTGCTCTTAGATGAAGGTCTTGGCAATGGATATCCGAGCATGACGCAAATTGACAACCATTACATCGGCATCGTCTACGAAGGCAGCCAAGCCCATCTGATCTTTGAAAAGATTGCCATTGATGAGCTCCTCAAACATTGAGATGTGCCTATCTATGAGATTTGATGTCTACGGTGCTTGAAACGAGAATCCCCCAACGACACAATCGGTGTTCGAATGTGGTCAATCATACGAACCTTGGTGTGCCGCTTCTGGAAGTGAATCCTTCGTGGCTGTCCATCACGCCAGTTAAAACTCAATCGAGGAAATAACAATGCTGCGACGGATGCTTGAATCAATCTGTGTGTTTTTAGTGCTCACCACATGCATCTTCGGCGCTAATCATGGTATCGAGATTCAGCCAGACGCTAACCATACCTTCGAGTACGTCGACGATTTCACGACAAAAAAGTTTCAGGACGATGCGTTTCTCATCAACATGGATGAGAAACAGTGGAAGCCAGGTCAGATTTGGAGTGCCGGACCGGCGCGTGGTCGCGTCCTTTCCTACCGGTTTTACGGCGACCGAGCCATTACCAGTCTGGAAGCCACCGTTCCTGCAGTCGGTGACGGCGTATGAGGTCACCGAGAACGGTGTTGAGCCGTTCGCGTGTGCCGTCGAGGATGGCAAGGCGATGCTGCCGATTGGCACCATCGAGTCGGGCCGGGTGTTTGTGCTGCGAAGGCAGTAATTAATATCGTGTCGGCACACCGAGGTGACCGTGATGCGGGCCACATAGTTCATTCGTCCCGTGTGTTTCCGCGCGTGGGTATCGGAAGGGGTTCGGCAGCCCGAACTTCCCGACAGAACCGATCCCCAGGAATACGAAGT
>JAKVBZ010000072.1 GCA_022448645.1 Pirellulaceae bacterium | reverse complement strand
GTGAAATCGGCGTTACACGTCGGACAACAAATCATCGTTCTGACTCCGATTCGATATCGTTAATAAATGCAAGCACTTGCCATTCGACTATGATAGGTGAAAATGAAAAGCAATCCATCGGGTGTTGGCGCACGCCGATGGCTCTAACCTAGTCCGATGATTGAGGCATCGAACCCGAACTTCGCGTCGGCTCCTGAAACAGTTAGAGCAGGCAGGTCTTGTGAAGGTGGATCGGCAACGGGGACGAGGGCCAACCGTAACGGTGTTGCCCTCGCCACCCCTCAACACTGCTGAGACTATTGATGACCGCACAGATTCGCCCAAGAGCAACGCAAGGGGCGATCCATGAGCGGAGACACCTCCGGCGCGATCGTGCGTTAAAACGGCTACTAGATGCCTTCGTCGCACCGAGTCGCACGATAGAGCAACACTGGACCGTTTGCCCGGCACTTGGTATGATACGGGCATGGCAAAACAACGAACAAAGAAAATGACCGACCAAATAAGACAGGCGATCGACGATTCCGGGCTGACACGATACCGTATTGCAAAAGATACCGGCATCGACGAATCGACGTTGGCGAAGTTTTATCACGGAACCCGCGGGCTGTCCTTGGATAATCTGGACCTGCTTTTTGGGTATCTCGACCTGCAGATCGTGAGGGAACGCAAACCCCGACGGAAAGGTAAGTGAACGGATGGCGAGTATTGTGAAACTTGGCCAGGGTAAGCAACCTCCGAGGGCAATCGATTTTGTAGGATTGGACGGCAAAAGAAAACGAATCCGCTTGGGCATCGTTACCCTTGAACAAGCGAGGCAAGCAAAGCTGAGAGTTGAAAAGCTGGTCGCGGCGAAGAAACTGAATCAGACACCGGACTCTGAAACAGTTACTTGGCTGGGGGGCGTGTCTGACAGACTCCATGATCGCATTGCAAGGGTTGATCTGTGCCCACCACGGGCGCCAACCTCAGCTTGTCCGACGTTGGCTGGATTCTTGGAAAAATACATTGAGCAACGTTGCCATGAATTGGCGCCCTCAAGCGTCGAACGCCTTGAGAACACGCGTGACCGTTTGCAACGCTACTTCGGAAGTGAATTGCCACTCGACCAAATTACCCCCAATATGACAAAGGACTGGCGAGCCAGCATTATCGAGGAGGGATTGACTGAAGGGACTGCGCGAACCCATTGCCGTAACGCAAAGACTATTTTTAATGACGCGGTCGAACGTGAATTGATCAGCCGAAACCCCTTTGCAAAACTCAAGAGCGCGGCCACCGCGCGTGGCGACGCTTACTACGTCACACCGTCAGAGGCGGTCCAAGTACTTGAGGCCTGTCCAAACTTGGAATGGCGTGTACTGTTTGCGTTGTGTCGCTACGGTGGCCTGCGTTGTCCAAGCGAGACCCATGCAGTCACTTGGAGGGATGTTGATTGGGCAAATCGGCGGCTTCACGTCTACGGCAAAAAGACAGGAAAGCATCGGGAAATGCCACTTGTCCCCAAACTCTACCAAATCTTGTCTGAGGCATTCGAGATGGCCACGGATGGAGCCGAACAGATCGTCACTCTAAGTACAAACAATCTGCACCGTACGTTGGAGAAGGTCCTTGAGCGAGCTGGAGTGGAGCGTTGGGGTGACCTTTTTCAGGCCTTGCGGGCCTCGTGCGAAACCGAGTTATCGGAGACGTGTCCAGGGCATGCCATCGCGTCTTGGCTCGGGCACAGCCGCAAGGTATCCCGCAAGCACTACCTGATGGTGAGCGATGAAATCTTCGCGATGGCGACTAACGAGAAAAGCGCAGCAGTAGGCCCTCGCACAGACTCGCATGACGTCACAAACGCCGAGGAGCGAAAAGAAGAACGCCCCGCACTGCCAGTGATTTGCGAGGCAATGCGGGGCGTTGCAAGCGAGGCCGACGGGACTCGAACCCGCAACCACCGGATCGACAGTCCGGTACTCTAACCAATTGAGCTACGGCCCCAAATTGTTATTTGATGAGCGATATTGTCGTCTTGAGCTACTCCCATGCAATGTAGGCGTCACCTGATTGCCCAGTTCGACGGACAATCCATTGCCACGACCGACACCACTTCCAGTATATATCGTCAACAAACAAATTAAACTGTAGCAAGACCCCAGCCGCGCGCCAAGCCTGGCAATCCTCTGGCGATATCCCCCCTATTCCCGCATCGA
Source organism: Pirellulaceae bacterium (assembly GCA_022448645.1). The sequence continues at coordinate 25,796 of JAKVBZ010000072.1, read as the reverse complement.
AATTGCCAGTGGGCCAAGAAAATCAGCGGCCGGCTCCATACCTCGCAGCGGGTTGAAATGATTGCACTTTAGATCTCGCATCATTAAGGACTCGAATCATGTTCCAACGTTACGTTTGGCCTCACTCCATGGACTCTTCGTCATCTTTAGATGAAACCAGACGTCCGTTTGCTTGTGATCACTCCGGCTGCACGTCCGTTTCTTGGCTGTCTGTCTCGACAGGCCTCCAGCGAATGGCCGTCAAAGGCTCCTCATCGTTGCGCGCAGCCACCGTCAGGATAACACCATCGGCCAGTACGACGCTCTGGTTGTAGCCACTCTCTTCGCTGAAAGTCAAATAATACGCCTCGTCTTGCCAGGTATGGCCTTCGTCACGACTGACCATAGCCCGGCTACCGCGCGAGCCGGGGCCATAGGCGGTAGTGTGAACCAGTACAACTGTCCCATCCGGTAGCGCAGCAGGAAAAGCAAAACACTGTCCCAGTGCAGTCGTCACTTGCCTAAAGTTCTTCCAAGTCTTTCCCTCGTCGTAGGATTCGAGAAGAAACACATGTTTGTAAGGGACACGTTCCAACCACGGATAGTACTTGCATCCCCCCCACGTCCTGCCATCACACAGATCCGGCGGATCGTCCGGTAACAAATGACGTTGGTAGCGCACCGCCGCCAGCAACTTGCCCGAGGGTGTGCGGGTCATTCCCCCCTCACTACTCCAGTCGGCGAACGAAGTGGGGCCCTGCCAGCTCTTGCCTCCGTCCGAGCTGCGGTACATGGCAAGCACTTTTTTATAAGGAGGCCTCGTGTTGACCGTATTGCGAAGCTGGACAGGCCAGAGCAGCGTGTTGTCCGGCAGTCGGTGTAGTGAATAAGTCGCGTACCACCACTCGTACTCGATTCCGTTCATCTCAGTCGGCCGTGCGATCCGAGTGATTTCGCGCCAGTTTGCGCCCTCATCGGAAGACGCCCAAATGCCAGCCGGATTTTTCCAATAGGGGTCACCATCGATGCCCGGAATTGCGATCGCAATGAACGTTCCGTCTGCGAGAATTTCGAAACTGCCGTGTGATGCTTGAGGATCTGCAGGATACGAAGTCCACGTCCGACCGCCGTCAGTGGACTTACTCATGATGCTGGGTTGGCGTACATAAACCGCCCCGTCAGACGCCATGGCCACCAGGATACCTTGGTGGCCGTGCTGCGGATCATCCGGTAGCCGGCTCTTTTCCACATGCAACTTCTTTAGCCTGCCATCCCGGGCATGCAGGATATAGGGCGACTGGTGCATTCTCAGCAAATCCGCCTCACTCGGATTGGGCACGCGCCCCATCGTGCTCGTTTTGAGATTCGGAATAGGGTACTTCATGGCTCCCACTTCGTCAGCCCTAGCCGACGCTAACGAGAGCATGACAACAACAGTCATCGAAGCAATCATGTTGGGTTGAAACATTTTCGTAATTCCTTGGACGGCCATGGCACGGACTCAGAAAAAACCATGCAGAGACAACATTTATCATAGGAGTGTGATTACGGAGGACTTTGATTTTACTGCATAAACGCGTCGAGTGCTCGCCAGTCTATCTATTCAGGAAATTGAGAGGCGAAATTAGTTGCAAGTACGCCTGCCTTATTGGGCCACCATCCGACCCGCCACTAGGACCGCACGAAAGTCCTCCAATGAAAAACCTTCGGTAGCCATGGCGAATGTCTGCGGACAGCGGCCAAACGGCGCAGCGCGGACCAAAGTATTTTTGGGTCAGGTCGGTCCATTCTGGTTTCGATTCGAGAAGGAAAATAGCTTCGTCCTGTTGAGCGTTTTGCAGGATCCCAAAATAGTTATCTCGAAGTATTCGATCGCATTGGATGCCAGTCTCCACACGGCCCGGCCAAAAATCACCCATACCAAACAAGCAGTGTCGCTCTCCATCCAACCACTACACCAAGTTTTTGCGCCCGGCTAGTGCAGCCCATTTCGTGCGGCGCGCTGCTGTCGTGCCGTTTCATGAGCGTCCAGCCATGGGAAAGCACGTCGAGCGGAGGTGGGCCGGCTTCAGGATGGCATGCTGTACTTCACAGAGACATTCGTCACCCAGATTCTGCCGAGCAATGCGCGTGGCAGACATGGCTGATGGCTACGATGGTCGTGATGAAAAATTGTCAGCAAGTCGTATCGCAGGGGAATCAGGAACGCTTCCTTCGCCATCATCACATCCGTTTCTGTGCGCCGGCCCATTCGTCTCAAACAGCTACCATGGATGAGATGCGTTTGGGGAATCGTGCGAATCATGGCGGAACCTGGATGGCGGATGCTCGACAGACGGCAGCGATATATGATTGATTATATTCACTTACTCGACTACGCTGTAGCCTCAGGCAATGAGGCAGGGAACCCCGCGAAACGCATGTAAAATCAGGCCACTGGGAAACCACAAGAGCTTTGTCATTTTTATCGAGAGCGTTGGAATTCGACACCGCAAGTGAGTTTACGTACAGCCAACCGCAGTCCAACCCTTCGGGCGTCTCGTTGTTTGCTGTAAACTGCGAACTGGTATTCCACCATGAATGAGCAGCAGAATCAGCTAGTAAATGCTTGCGCCGCGCAATTGGACGAGGGCACCCTCACTTCACAGAAGTTGCGTGACGCGTTCGAGGCCGTTGTCGAAAACTGCAACCGTCGTCAGGACCTGTTGTACCTACAGGCAGCCGAAACGGGACTCGACTGTTTTCTGGTCGGGTTTCGCATGGTTCGCGATGGCAAGTTCGTGGAGGAACCAGAACGCGAAGAGGATTGGCCCTACAACAGTGTACTCGACGCAATCAACGACGGATGGCGGATCATCAGTTTTCCCAATATGGCCCTCTCTCTAGACGAAAACCGTACGTATGGTTTGGGCTACGAATACATTCTGGAGAAGTGGCACTAGCCTACCTTGATAGCGTTACTTGGTGTTGAAGTATCAGTCGAACACCTGGAACATACGTTTTGTGTGCTCTGTTTTCAGGACTTATCAAGCCCAGCATTGCCTTTGCCAGCACCGTCATCCCATAATATTGCATCTCCTGTCGCACTAGCGCGATCTTACCTTTCTGAAAACGCAGGATGGTCGACTAAACACTGAAAACCGGCACACTTTATCATGACGCTACTTGTGATGATTCTGGAGCACAATGTGACGTCAACCAACTACCATGAAAACTTTCGATTGCCCACCTACGCTAACCGATCTTCAAGTCATTGTCCTCACTGAGCGTAAGCCTCACCGTTAAGAAATACAAGTATACACATTGCCCGATTTGTCATTCACATCCGACCACAAGTGTCCGTTCCTTGAATCTTCACTCACACCTATAATTGGAGAATCTTTGCTGTCAGCCGTCCGACTTATTGGGAGAAACCATCGTGGTAAAGTTCAAGTCGTCTCTTGCTCAGATCACTGTCGCGTTGTTTTGCTTGGTGGTCATTCCACACATGTTCGGACAACAACTTGTACATCACGGCCAAGGCGAAATGGCAGGTGAAGTAACAGATAGCACCGTGATTCTGCAATCCCGGCTCACGCAAGAACATCAGCTTGTCGATGGGGATTTGGTCGGTAGCCCGGGGATCGCCAGGTTCGAACTCGCGAGCGAAGAGAACTTCCGCGATTTCAGGCCGACCGACTGGATGGAAGCGACCGCCGACGATGACTACATCATCAAAACGAAGGTCGACGGACTCAAACCAGGTACGCGCTATTTCTACCGTTTGCGCTATGGAGCAAACAAGCAAGACGCACAGCTTGGCCAAACTTGTTCGTTCGAGACGTTGGACGGATCGGACAAGAGCTCGTCAGTGAGCTTTGTTGTCGTGACGGGTATGAACTATGCATTTTTTCATCACGGTACGGATGGTCACGGCCGGCGGATGTATACCGGGACGGACAAACATCTAGGCTATCCGGCGCTGGCTACCATACTCCAAATGAAACCAAACTTCTTTGTCGGAACTGGCGATAACGTCTACTACGATCAGCCAAGATCACCGCGCGCACGCAAGCAATCCGAGTTGCGACAGAAATGGCACCAACAGTTCGTCCAGCCACGTTTTATTGAACTGTTCTCCCAAGTACCCACCTATTGGGAAAAGGACGATCACGACTACCGTTTTAACGATAGTGACTCGCATTCCCCAGTGCGTGGAAGCCATCAGACGGCCAAAGATCGCACGAATCCCGAATTGGCCCAGCTGCCTTCCAACCGGCTGGGAATCCGTACGTTCTGGGAACAGGTACCGGTAGTGGATCCACGTGAGAAAAAGCCGGTCACCTATCGCACGTACCGCGTCAATCGAGAATTACAGATCTGGCTGACCGAGGGCCGCGACTACCGGAGCCCTAACGAGGCATCCGATGGCCCCGAAAAGACACTTTGGGGAAAACAACAAATTGCCTGGCTGCAAAGAACGCTACTGGAATCCGACGCGACCTTCAAGATCCTCATATCGCCGACACCATTGATCGGCCCAGACCATGCCGACAAGCGAGACAGTCATGCCAACATCGGTGGATTTCAGCACGAAGCGGGTGAGTTTTTCACCTGGCTCACCAAGCATGGCTTTCTAAACAAACACTTCTACCTGGTCTGCGGCGACCGGCATTGGCAATACCATGCAGTCCATCCGAGCGGCTTCGAGGAGTTTTCCTGTGGGGCCATTTGCGACGCCAATGCTTTCAAATCCATCTCGCCAGGCCAACGCGACTCGACAGATCCCGATGGCAAGATCACGCACAAGTACACGCAGAGTGGTCAATCCGGTGGTTTCCTGCGCGTGGGTATCACACCGCCGGGAGAAAGTGGATCGGGCCGCGCCGAATTCTCCTTCTACGACGAACGGGGAGAACTGCTCTACCGAGAGAAGAAGACGGCCAAGAGTTTATAGTAGGTCACAACATAAGTGCAGCAGGATTTAGGACCATCTACGAATTCATTCCAACCCCCAAACGTCCCACCATCCGTGGCCGTAAAATCGACGAGTTCCGCGTCGTTCATGCACAGGGAGTAATTTCGTGCCGCATATTTTTTGGCGTTTACCACCCCACCAAAAGCGCCGGTAAGTTCCCGGTCAACGATTAAAGAGACAATTCTTCCTAACTAGGAATCCCTTGCTCTCGAAGCTATTGATTGTAAAGCTCGTGCAAAGGTCGCGTCGGCGACAAGCAGACATGCTAGAGACTCAAGCAGCTTTCGCACAACGAACCAGCATGCTGGGGTTTTGGCGAGCTCAAAGCCACGTCAAAGCGTGACCATTCACATCCATTGATGAGGAGTAGAATCGTTTCCTATTCCCCGTACGACGTTAGTCCAGGACGATCGTACATTTCCACCCATCGTTTGTGAAACCGCTTCTAGACAACTTCACCGCCATCGGCGCCCTTGCGCGGCGGATCGCCTAAAGCCTGGCGGATCTGGTCGAATTGGGCGCCCATCTGCTGACGCACCACGTGATAATCGGCAGTGTGCATGATCAAATTAGCACCGGCATGGCACCATTCGATCTCTTGCTCTACCCCTTCCCAGAAATGGATCCCCGCACCAATGTTGTTCTCACGTGCTGTACCAAAGATCGTACGCACCGCTTCGTCGAAACGTGGGTGATCATACTGCTCCGGTATCCCCAAGCTGCAAGACAAATCGTGCGGACCGATCAAAACCGCATCAATTCCGGGGATTTGGCAAATCGCCGGTAAATTTTCAATCGCAGGCACGCTCTCAATATTCAATATTAAGAGGGTATCCGCATTTCGTCTTTCCAAATACTCAGCCAATTCCTTCTCGAGAGACTGTGGATCGGCTAGCGCTTCCTGCAAGCGTCGCCCTTTCAGTGGACGATACCGTGCTGCACCCACAATATCCTGGGCCTGCTCGACCGTCTCGGTGTAGGGACTGATCACACCTGAGGCGCCTCCGTCAAACATCATGGTTGCAGCGAACGGGTCAGGTGACGGAATTCGTACCACCGCCGGTATACCAATCGTATTATAGGCATGGCACATCCATGAAAGTTGAATACGATCCTGAGGTGTGTGCTCCGAATCGATAAATACGAAATCGATGTCGAGTTCTTGACAAATCGCGAGCCAATACGTCGAACCGGCCAGAATGGCCGTCGAATAAACGTTGCGGCCCTCGCGCAAAGACTGCCGTATCTCTTGAACCGTCATCGAGACCTTTCTAAATCGTAATTTCCTTCATTTTCAGTATCGAACAGCTTTCGATTGTCCTCGGAACATGGTTCCCTGTAAAGTGTCCGTAATCCTCGATAAAGGCGATAAAATTCAATAACTGTTGAGAAGTCCTCGCAACACCAGCACGTTCGGCTCCCCTGGACGATCCCGCTCTGAAGCGTTTCCTAGGCGGGTTGAAGTCGCGAGGATTTGGCGAGATCATATAGGTTTTCCATCGCCTACGCTTCGGACATGAATTCCATGCTTAGAATCGCCCTCGTCAATTGCGGTTGCGTTGGCCAGTCCTACGCCGACGTGTTACCGTTCGTTCCTCAAGCTGACATCGTTGCCGTCGTAGACACGGATTCGTTGGCCGCACAGCAAACTGCAGATTGCTGCGGAACGGATTGGACCGCCGACCATGTGGACCAGCTGTTGAATGCAGGTGCAAGAGACTGCGATGCTGTGATTATCCACGGTCCCATCCAAGAAGAACATCTTCATCAAATGGCAAATGCCAACAAACACGTGCTGGTTGATCTCGAATCGCTCGCAGCGACAGATCTAGATTCGTTGGCCCGGGCATTCGATGCCTCGTCTGGCAATCTGCACATTGGCCAACCATTGCGATTCCAACCATCCAACCAAATCATCAAGGACCGTCTCGACGCACAAAAACTGGGAAGTCCAGGTTTACTACGGCTACACCGCTGGGAAAACTCTGGCTTTGGCCTGGTAACCATTGAATCCCTTATCCGAGAAATCGATTTGGCTCACTGGGTTTTCGGTTCCAAGCCTAACACGCTCTATGCCATTCGACACGGAGGCGACCAACAGTACATACAGCTCCATCTGGGATTCCCTCAGGGTGGCATGGCCGTCATCGACGGCGCCACATCGTTGCCCGAAGGCGCCCAGCCTTATCATTCCACCACCGTCATTGGTTCGACAGGCGCGGCATACGCCGACGAACACCGTAATACGCAACTACTGATCGGCGCTGAACAAACGTCGGCATTACTTACCGGGGAAGGCACGCAGGCTTTGCGAAATCAACTGGCCTGTTTTGTCGATGCTTGTCAGCCATCGGGCGCCCCGGCCATTACCGTCAACGACGCCCAACAGGCACAGCTTGTCATGCAAGCCGCCGCAACATCACTAGAAAGCGGCCAATCCGTTCGCGTGACCGGAGACACTTATGAAATCGTCTAACACCAACCATCAAGATCCATTCCGCGCGGCCGTGCTCAGCGTGGTCAAACACGCATACGTTCCTCATGGAATGTTTTCGCACCCACGTTTCGTACCAGTTGTGGTGGCAGACGATGCCGATCAACCTGACTGGGCACACCAACGGAATCAAAAGTTTGCGGACGAGTATGGCGTGCCATATATCCAAGACGTCGAACGAGCGATTTCTGAATACGATGCCCAACTGGCTATTGTAAGCTCGGCAGCCGAACGACATTGTGATCTGGGTATCCGTGCAGCCAACGCTGGACTTCACGTCGTCCAGGACAAGCCCATGTCGACCGGATTGGCCGAATGCGACCGCATGATTGAAGCTGTCGAAAGCAACGGCGTTAGCTTCATGATGTGGAACAGAAACTTCTTGCCGGCACTCCAACATGCCCTGGAAATCATTCGACGCGGTGATCTGGGAGAACTCCAAGCAATCCACGTCGATTTTTATTTCGCCAAAGACGCAGGACCTCCGGCCGGCTCGCGCAAACCCGATGACCCGCCGATCAACTGGGAACAAACTTTGATCGCCGCGAACGCTACGGGAGCTGATGGCGGATTAGGCAAAGACCCCATGGGTGAACTGCAAATCGAAGGCATTTACCCGTTGGCGTACATCCAGATGCTGGCAGGCGTCGAAATCAAACGCGTGTTTGCTCGTACAACGGCTCACTTCCATCAGCTATGTGTCGACAATCAGGTCGACGACCTGGCAACGGTGACACTGGAAATGGAACAAGGTCTGGTAGGTTCGCTCAGCATCGGCCGCATTGGCAACGCCAGTCACCCAGACATCGGTGAGATAAAACTTCACATTCTCGGCAGCCAGGCGGCACTGGTCCTTTCCGAAGCAAGACCGGAAATCGGTGTTTACTATCGAGGACAACCGGACAGGGAATTTCGCCACGTGCGTTTGGCAATTGACAACGATTGGCTTCTGGCCGACAACTTTGCCCGGGCAATGGATACGGGCGAAGATTCCATACTGAACGCCCGACAAAGTCGGGCCATCTGCGCTACAGTGCTGGCGGCCGTCGAATCGGGGCAGACGGGAAAACCGGTCGATGTGGACGTTCTCAATGTGTCGTGAATCATCTTCGAATCTTTGCTTCACGACTGAATGTCAACAGGCTGTCCTGTTTTCATCGATTCGAATATGGCTTCGACCACACGCATGTTGCCCATACTGAATTCTGGTGGAATCCGATGGGAAACCCTCTTTTCGATGCTATCGATTAAGTGTGCGAGCTGTAGATCAAACTGATTGACAGGAGAAAACTGATACACTTCCGTATCAAAATTATCAAAAAAGACATGGATGCTTCCCGGCAAATCCTCCTTCTCCACAAACTCCTGTTCCCGCACGCTTCGTTGGTCAAAAGGAACATCCAGGCGCATCCAACCATTGGTGCCCAGAACCTGAGTGGCTTGACAGTAGCCGTATAGGTAACTCGACGTTAATTGAGCCGTTTTTCCACCAGGAAATTGCAACATGATGGAGGCTGCCATTTCGACGTCGGCATCATCCGTGTAGACCCCAACGGCCGAAACACGTTCCGGCTCGAGCCCCATGACAAAACGAGAAAAATGAATGATATACCCGGCCGTATCATAAACCGATCCACCTCCTCGCTTTCGATCGTAGCGCCAATTGTCTGATGTGGCGAACCGCACAAGCGGCGACGAAAAGATCGCGTGCACCGATACCACGTCTCCGATTCTTCCAGAATCGAGTATCTCTTTTACTCGTAGGTGCTGAGGATCGTGTCGCCACTTAAAAGCCTCAGCCAACAACACGTCATTTTCGTTGGCCAAAGAGATCATTTCCTCACATTCTGTCGCGGTGGCACTGATCGGCTTTTCGACCAGAATCGCTTTCACCTTCCCGGATCGTGACACGGCATTACTAATCTCTGCGTGAAATACACCCCACGTGGACACAATCACGATGTCTAACGACTCGTTGTCCAGCATCTCTTCCAAATTCGTATAACGCTGTGGAATATTGAATTCGTTGCCAAAACGCTCCAACGCCACCTCGGAGATATCGCAGATGGCCACCATTTCGACTTGTGACGAATCATGACAGGCACGACCGTGATCTCGAGCGTTTTCTCCAGCACCAACCAATCCGACTCTGTACTTCATCGTTCTTTTTCACTTTCTTCAAAGGCGTAAGCTTCTCAGCGAAATCCGCAAACTCAATCTGGATACAATGGACAGGTTAAAAACCTGCCTTAGGTTCACCCGCTGACGAAATCAGCGATTGAGGTGATTCACATCAATCCCAAACAGCCTGATAAGATACCAAAACGCGGCCCCACTGTTTCCAACAAGACATTTCTTTCAAGTGCTTAGCACCGACGAAAGCACTGGGAACATAGGCCAAAATCCTTGATTTGCCCGTTTCATGGGGCCCATCGTTTCCGGTAAGTACGATAAAATTGTCAAGAAAATTGTGGAATGGATGCGTCTGAAGATCCATCCTCCCAAGATTTGCAATTTGCAGGAATGGCAAATGTGTTTTCTACGGTGAAATCGTCCATACGCACAGACTTGCCGTCAAACGGTTTCCAGCGAAGGCAACGGGTACCACTTCGATGGCTCGGACCGAGGGTCCAAGTTACTTCAACAACGTCACGGTGACGGCGGACTGTGAAACGTGAACACTTCGATCATGCCACGCTCAGCAGAAAAAAATGGGTACGGACGTAGCTCTCACCATCGGCCTCCCGGTTGTCCGAAGAATACGACGTCACACGAATTGGTAGTTCGTTCAGTTGAAAGACTCGATCGGTCGACGTTGTCCTTTCAGCGGCGGCCACATCACAATGGACCACAAACCTTTGTAGATCTGCAGGTGCGCTCAGCCGCACACGATTGAGCGGCCTGCGTGTTGGCACTACAAGGCGAGATGAACCAACGAACGATTAGCTATTTAAGCGAGTCCCGGCCTGTTGTGGACTAATTCGCGACTCAGAGGTTAGCTGCCGGACGATCTCGGCCGGATCACCGGTGGCGTCGAGAATGTCCCGTTGACGTTGAGCCCAGCTGGGACCTTCTACCATGACCTGCGTTTGCTCCAGATAGTCTAAACAATCCAACTCTTTACCAACAGTTCGCAACCTGCCAATAAGGTTTCGGACGATTTCGGTCACAGGCTGCACTTCGTACGTGTACGAGTTGACTAGCTGGGCCCGATTAGCAAACCGGCAAGCTCTCCATTTGTTTTGGCGCACCATCATTGGGTGGCAGTCGTGTTGGTAAGCCCCCCGATCGATGTCATCGGACAAGTACTTCACCAGACATTGTATGAGTGCGGCCAGGGAAAGCACGTCATCGAGGTTTCCGGGCATATCGCACATCCGGACTTCGACGGTTCCAAAACTGTGATGCGGACGGACGTCCCACCAGATCTCGCGAATCGTGTTAATGAAACCCGTTTCCACCATGTGATTAACGAGCCACACGTACTCACTCCAGTTCCGCATCAGCGTTGGCAGTCCAGCTGTGGGAAGCCCTTCCATGATCTTAGAACGATGCGACCCTAATCCGGTGTCGCGATGCTCCCAAAATGGACTACTACTGCTCAACGCCAACAGCGTTGGCAGATGCTGCATGATACGATCACAGATCATGACAGCTTTGTCACCAGAATCCACGCCCACATGGACATGTAGCCCAAACGTCACCAGACGTCGTGCCATTTCCTGCAGCAACCTCACCAGATTGACATATCGCTCATTGGGAGTTACCTGTTGATCTCGCCACAATGAAAATGGATGGGTTGCTCCCCACCACAATCTCAACCCGAGTGAATCGCAGATGCCTTCCAGATGAATGACGCGGTCGCGCAATTCAACGGCCGCCTCCGAGACAGTACGACAGATGCCTGTATTGATTTCAACGCAACACTGCATCAATTCCGGCTTATAGATCGTAGCAGACCCGTCAACCGACGCTTTTTCCAGAATAGCTTGAACTGAACTGGACAAGGCCATCGAACTGGCATCCACCAAGCCCAACTCCAGTTCGACTCCCAGCGTCGGTTCGCTGTTGGAATTGAAAACCAGTTTGCCCATTTACCTGCCTTCCATCCCAAGAATAAATACCTCATTCCATCGTAGCATATTCTCGGAAATCAACCGCATTCAAAACTCGTCGGCTTCTAACTCACGAGCCTTAGATAAGGCTGTTGCGACAAGCCCTGCGGGCACAGAAACAACCCCCAAACCAATCAATAGAACAAAAAACGTAAAGACTCGACCACCGACCGTCACGGGATAAACATCACCGTACCCCACAGTCGTCAGGGTAGCCACAGCCCACCAAAGGCTATGAAAGACGGACGTAAACGCATTGGGTTGAACTTCATGTTCAAAGTAATAGATACCCACTGCCGCCAGGTATAGCAGAATCGCCGTGACGAAAAAAAACAAAACAATTTCTTCGCTCGCAATTTGCAGCGCGCGATGAAACCGTTGCACTGCTCGACTGTAACGTGCCAACTTAAAAATACGAAATAGCCGTAGCAACCGAAACGTGCGTACGGTGCGCAAGTCGATTCCAAGCGCCAAATAAAAAGGCAGAATCGCCAGCAGGTCGATAATGCCGAAAAAGCTGGTGACGAAAGCGAGCTTCCGTTCAACGACATAAATACGCAGCACATACTCCACCGTAAAGATCACCACAGACATCACTTCGAATCGGCGCAGCAGAACAGCCATTTGCGGAGACAAGTCTGGCAGCGTCTCGACGGCAAACTACAGCGACGACAAAATAATTAACAATTGAATCATCAAATCGAACCCGCGCCCCGCCGGCGTATCCGAATCTTCAATGATGCGTTTGATCGTTGACTTCACAACAAGTTCATTCGTTTGGTGGGGAGGAATCCCCTCTGCGCTGTCACATTAGGAGATCCGCGGACTCCAGAAACTTTGTCGTTTAAATTGGATTTAACTGTTAGTACGACATTTCCGATAAAAGGGCAAGATACACCGTATATCTTGGAACGTTGATAGCATTGCCTGAACGGAAAAAATGATCAACTTCATCCTTCGCCAGTACCGAGCCCTCGGACGCCAGAAATTCACCTGGAGCATGTGCGCCTGGTTGCTGCTGCTCCAGGGACTCGACTTTGCCAGGGGGAAAGAGCCCGACATGCGCTGGCTTTTGAACCCCGACACAACTACGGATGTCAGCAAACACTTCTCCGTAAGCCCTTCGCCTGATACCTCGGAGCGGGGTCTTGACCCCGCTATTGCGCCGACACGTGGTGAAACATCAGGCAATAGAATCAATAATCAAGCGATACAGAGAACCCACTTTGAACCTGCTCCAAGACTGCTGTCACCGGCGGCCACCAAATCAGCAAGCTGCTCGTCTTTCGTCACAAATTGGAGACAGTTATCTAGGAAACCGTTTACCGTAGACGGTGTGGGAGGCGACGTCTCACACTTGGAAACAGAACCTCTGTGCGCCCAATCCAATTGTGTCAAGTGCGGCGCACAATGCGAGATCATTTGTTCGGAATGTAAAACGAATCTACCGATCCCCTCCAAGCCGGATGCCACCATTTTGCAAAGGCTGCGGACACGTCGACAAAAATGGCGCATGACAGTGGGATCATTCAGGAATAAGGTCCAGACAAACAAGACGGTCATTGCCTCGGACGTACAGTAGACCGTGCGCCAAAATCGGTGCGGCCCAACAGGGTCGGCGCAATAACGGCCGTGCTTCGCTATCTTCTTCTTCGCCTTCGCGAAGGAATACCGAAGTCACTAAATCAAAACGTTCGGGGTTCACCTTAATCAATTTCAACGTACCGAATTCCCCAAGGCAAACGAAGTGACCGTCGACGTACATCAGTGACGTACGTTCTCTCACTCGCATAGGCAACTGGTCCCGCCACATCGTCTTGCCCGTTTTCCACTCGATACACTTCAACTCCGCATCCGGTTCATTGCGGCCACTGCATCCGTAGAGGTAGCCGTCGACATAGATGGGTGTATTCCAATGGACTAGCATCGCCTTATCCCGACGTCGATCGCGATCATGCCAGATTACTTCGTATCCACCAGGCTTCACCTTCAACAACGAACTACCAATTTCGTACGTTTCCGAAATAAAAACTTCGTCGCCCACAACGACAGGACTACTGGCGTTGACACTTTCCAATTTGGAAGCTCTCCAGGGATAGAAAAACTCCTGTTCACCGGTTTCCGGACGAAACCCCACCAATCCACCACGGCAGAAGGCAAACCCCCACCGGCGGCCATCGATGGTCGCCGTCTTCATAGAAGCGTAGCTGGCTAGTTCATCGCTGACTTCGTATTTGACTTCCCCCGTATACTTGTCGAACGCGACAATTCCGGAGCCATTGCCCATGATCCGACCGCTGCTCTCGTAGAGGCCTGGACTTCCTGGGGGGCTCCCTCCAACCATACAAATTAGTTGATCGCCAACGATGACCGGTGTACTACTTACACCGAAAAAATTCTGCACCACGTCGTACTCTCGAGTCGTATCGACACGCCAGACCAGGGTCCCATCGTTCACGTTCAGGCAATGTAGTTTGCCTTCACTTCCGAAAATATAGACACGGTCTCCATCAACAATAGGCGAGCATCGCGGACCGTTGTTGTATCCCAGCATGTCCTCATAACGGGTGGCATATTCAAACTGCCACAAAAGTTCGCCCGTTTCGGCATGCAAGCAATACAGGCGAGCCTGATCGCCAAACCGGTCGAATTGAAAGTACCTACCTCGACTTACCGTTCCAATTCCATAGCTGACCCCAAGTTTGCGCTGCCAAACAATTTTCAGCTTCCCGTCGGACCAATCAGTCAAGATTCCGGTTTCCGGCGACTTACTGTCACCCGTTGGCCCTAGAAAGATTGGCCAATCGGAACCTGCGGTGCGAGTCCATAAACTCTCCAAATCGGCCACGTCGGCAGGTTGCTCTAACCCCACGTCTGATGCCTTAGCAGCCGTCGCTTCTTCGGCAGCTAAGGAGGGAATCGCGGGTTCATTCCTTCCACAACCAGCTCCAGCCATCAGCAGTGAACCAACTAGAGTAAGCCATTTCCATTTCATCGGAACCTCGATAAAAGCATTGAGTTTAATAGGTCTGTCCAATTAAAGTTTACCGGCAGATAGCCAACGGCGCTAGCGGGACCAAATCCTCTGAGTGCCACTATTGGCTGTTCCAGCCATAGCACACAAACCTGCCGAGGATTCGGAACTCGCAATTCCCCATGTTGTAGCGATAGAGGGTTTCAATACAACAGCTTTGCCGATTTTAAGCTAAAAGTCGCCAAACTACGACAACAGACGCCCCCACACACCGACCTCCTCACACCTCGACCCTTCGTTTTGCGGAGTTTTGAGGACATACTAAGAGAAACACCAAGATTGTCCGCCAGCCTACGAAATACCTGTAATGCAATGAAGCAGCTAGTTGTTAATTCCCAGATTCACATCCCGCTAGAAGAATTCGAGTTGCGATTCGATCGTAGCGGGGGCCCGGGCGGACAAAACGTGAACAAAGTCGCCAGCAAGGTCACATTGCGATGGCCAGTGAAATCCTCTCCCAGCCTGAGTCATGCTGTGCGCCAACGCTTTCTGGAACGGTATCGCCGGCGAATCACGAAGACAGGCGATTTGGTGATGAGTAGCCAAAAGTACCGTGATCAAGGCAGGAACATAGAAGACTGTTACGAAAAGATTCGCCAGCTATTGTTAGATGTTGCCACACCTCCCAAGAAACGCAAAGCGACTAAACCGACGCACGGTTCACGAGAACGGCGATTACGTGAGAAACGGGCACGTACCGATTCGATCCAGCGCAGAAAACCTCCTAGAATGGACGACTGAACGGCAGCATCCACTTTCCCACGACGATGAAACTGCGTCGTCAAATTCTCCAGTTAATCACACCGTCAAACCCACCAAGTACTATCATCTGTTTGTCTGCCCGTCACGAAATACCTGATCCCGCAGACTGCCGTTTTGGGGGACCGGCCGCAGGTCACTTAAGCCGTTGCTGGTGGTGGGATGTTGGGTGAGAAAACTGGTGACTGCCAAACTTACTCTCACATCTCAACTCTCAATCATTCACCATGCTGCTCAGCACCTGCGCGACTTGGCAGATGGTTTTCGCCGCAAGATCGATCGTATTCTCTGTCTGTAGCAACAAAGGATGATGCAACAGAAGTGTCCGATCAGCGGCCCTTTGACTGTTTGGGAGTTCACCAACTTTGCGACAGCGACGTTCGCTACGACGTGTAAAGCCGCGGAAACCGCTATCAATCGCTAATCCTTCTGCTTGCATGGCGTTGATTAAAAGTTGGCGATCGTTCTCTGAACTGCCTAGCTGCGACTCGACGTGCCACGCCAATTTGTAATAAGCCGCTTCGCAATTGGCCGTGGAAGCTTCGATAGGACGCAACCAATTGCTTTCCGACATGACGTTTAACAGTCGCTTCACATTTCGAGCTCGGAGAGCATTCCGTTCGGGCAGTTTATCCATTTGAGGTAGCAACACAGCCGCCTGAAGTTCGCTAAGCGGAAACGCCTGGTTGCCCCGATCCGCAAACACCTTGATGCGTTGATGCACCTCGGGAAGTTTCGTCAAAACGGCACCGCCGCGACCAGCTGAGAGTAGTTTACTACCACCAAAGCTAAGAACGGCCACGTCACCCCAGGTTCCAGACAACTTGCCGTCGATGCGTGCCATAGGAGACTGGCAGGCATCCTCCAATACCCGGACATCCGCCTGTTTGGCAAAGTCAACAATCGCCTGCATCGATGCAGTGCCGCCGTGTAAATGAGAAACGAGCACGGCACAAGTTTTTGGCGACAGCGCCCGTTGGAGTTGCTGAGGGTCAAGACTCCATGTACGCGGATCCACATCCACCAACACCGGTTTCGCTCCGGTCGCTTCGACAGCCCTAAAATTGCCAGGAAAGTCATATCCGGCCAGAATCACTTCATCGCCCTCACCCACCGCCAATCCACGCAAAGCTAACTCGACGGCCATCGTACCGGAACAACACAACGTCACGAAATCGACATCATGCCAATCAGCCAGCTTCTGACTTAATTGCCCGTGGCAAGGACCATGATACTTGCCCCAAGTTCCGTCAGATAAGGATTTTTGGATGGCGGTCGCCACGTCAGCATCGTGAATCGGCCAGCTAGGAGGCCCTTCAGGAAATGCCGGTGTACCGCCAAGAAATGCTGGTTTTTTCACAGCACCCTCTTTCTTATTTCGGATGTGTTTCCAGTATAATCACCCCTAGATCATCCCCCCTAGACCAAGGAGCGATGACCGTTGTTTCTCTGCGTTCGCACACAGGACTATGTTTGATGGTACCAACCAACCCCACACAATTTATCATGCTGGGTGGATTTTTGGGCGCTGGAAAAACAACAGCCATTGCTCGCATGGCCCAGGAACTCACCCAGGCAGGTCATCAAGTTGGCTTGGTCACCAACGACCAGTCCCATGATTTAGTGGACACACAGTCGTTGCGAAACCAGGGATTCTCGGTCGGAGAAGTCCCAGGGGCTTGTTTTTGCTGTAAGTTTGACGAATTAGTCGATACGCTCGCGGAATTAGAAAATGAACGTCGGCCAGATGTCATCATCGCCGAACCGGTGGGTAGCTGCACAGACCTGGTAGCAACCGTACTCGAACCCTTACGCAAATGGCACGATATTCAATATCGCGTTGGTCCATTGGGTGTTCTGCTAAAGCCCGAGCATGGCACGAAAATACTCCGTTCGTCATCCGGGCGCGGGTTCTCACCCAAAGCTGCCTACATCTTTATTAAACAGATTGAGGAAGCACAGATTGTCGCTATCAATAAAGTCGACAAACTGAGTACCGAGGAAACGAATGAACTAGTAGATCTGGTCCGGGATAGGTTTCCAGACAAAATCGTGATCCCAACGAGCGCCCGATCTGGCCTGGGAATGCCAGAGTTATTGCACGAGCTTATGCAATCTGATTCTGGACCTTTCATACCGATTCCCATTGACTACCAAGTCTATGCTGAAGGTGAAGCCGAACTGGGATGGTTGAATGCTACCTTTCAAATCAACCATACCCGTTCGCCATTCACTCTCAACCGGTTAGTACTTGACATTCTGTCGCAGTTCCAGCAGGCATTGGACAAATGCGATGCTGAACCGGCTCATCTAAAGATTTCGGCCCATCACGATACTCATGTTGCCATCGGTAATCTGGTCGATTCAGCTGCTCCCGCAGAATTGTCGAGGTTGGCGACGGAACTACCCGTTGAGGCAGCGCTCGTCACCGTAAATGCTCGCGTCATCATTGACCCAAAACAACTAGAGGCAATGGTTCTGGATGTCATTACCGGCCTGCGCAACAACGGTAAAGAATGTACGGTTCAAAGGATGGACCATTTCCGGCCTGCCCCCCCTACTCCGACTCACCGGCTGATCGAAAGATAATACACGACCTGTCTCATTCCGGGCTGAGTGTCGTCATCCTGATCTCACAGCCTAGCTCTTAACCCCGTTCCACGTTTTCTTTTTCCAAAACGGGCACCAAGCGACCCAAGAACGTCGCAAGCCTATACCAACATGTGACTTATAAACTTTCCGGCATGTCCTCTCATGCGGAAATCCTGCCACAAAGACCAGCAAAACCCCAAAAACTGGTCACCTGACTCTGTCTGGCACGTCAATCGCTGTACTACCAGATGTCAGACGCCGAGCCATGTGCTGTGTTAGCCCGTCGGTCCGGTCTTTCGATGTTGTCTCGTTACTCGTTTGTTCTGGAAAGGGTTTGCTATGGAATTTGCCAGCACACGTCGTTTTTGTTTGGTAGGGGTGGGAATTTTGGCATGTGTCGCGGCAACAGCCGAACCAATGTTTGCCCAGGGTAAAACCAAAGGTTCCCGGTTCCGCAGCAAAAACAGCAACACCACAAGTCATTCGTCCGCCCTGTCGTTTCAACCGCAGGCAGTCCAGTCTTTCTCAAAGTCATCCCGCCGTCAGCCGTCAAAGAACGTTAGTAATTTCTCGAAGCGAAATCGTTTCTCAAATAATGTGAAGATGCAGCGCCCCGCTAAACAGCCGAATTCAAAGACTAAGGTCCAGACGGTTACTAATTCATCCCATTCGAAGGCCGGACGGACTTCTTCAACTTCGAAGATTAGGCCCAAACCAGGCAATTCCGGATTTTCAACGATACCGAACAAGGTTAGCAACGGCAGCCTTGGCCAGCTCGGTCCGTCGCTTGTCCCACCCAACACAAAAATTCGTCCTCTACGTCCAGAATTCACGCTTCCCAACTTCGGCAACTCAGGGAAAGCACCAAATAGCAACAACACTGTGATTCCTCCACTCGGACCAGAAGGAAATTCGATTGGTAACATCAAGGACGTCGTCAACACTTCGACGCTGAAGCCTTCGGATCTGGCGGAAACGTTGAATCCCAATACAGTGAAACCTGGCGTGCTGAAACCGGAAGTCTTGAAGCCGAACAACCTCAAACCAGAGATTCTGAATCCTGATACGATTGGCAAGGCGCCAGAATTGCTGACACCTAACGTGAATGGTATTGCCAAGAACCCTCAGATCATTTCACTGGCAGACAAGCTTGCAGAAGGAAAACTGGACAAGTTCGTGGATGGCGCCTTAGGCAGTCAACTAAAACTGGCAGATCAACTAAAACTGCAAAAAGAGGGCGGCGACGTAGCACTGCAATTGGAACTGGCGGACAAACTGGCCAAAAATGGCGGCTGGGGCGCTTTGGCTCAGGGCAAGTTGGCGGCTGGGTTCGCCAACCACTGTTTCGCTTTCCACGGTGGTTGGTGGCCAGGCTTTTATCCGGGTTGGTGCCTCTATCCGCACTGGTCTGACTGGGTACAGTGGTGTTGGGATTGGCACTGGCCGATCCACGGCATTGACTGTTGGGACCCGCGACCGATTTGGTGCCAACCGATCATCTGCCATCCATGCCCGACCTGGATAGGTTGGGGGTACTATCCCATTTGGGCTCCTCTCCCCACCCATGTGAGCGGCACTTGGATCAATGTCGCACCAGCGCCGGCACATCTTGAACACGACTTACAATTGCTTGCCATCCGATTTGTCGATGCCGGACACCCGGAACAAGACCTGGGCGCGCGTTTTCGCGTGGTCTTTCGCAACAACAGTGACAAAGCGATTTCCACACCATTTAATATCGTCATTGTCGCCAGCGACGAAACACCGACGTCCGATGCGCCATACGCTGGCTTCCAGATCGAGAACATTGACGGTGGCGATACAAAGTCGGTTGACATTCGCTTGCCATTCCTAAATAACCCCGTTTCCAAGATTCAAGTACTCATCGACAGCCACCAAGACATTGCCGAAGAAGATGAGTCGAATAATGGGACAGCCATTAAAATTGCCGATATCCTTCCTGTGGATCCGGTGCTGTTCGGCAGCGAAGATCAGATTATCCCCGCGGGAAGTACGATGAATTTGGCGGGCGAAGGTCTAGGACCGGAACCTGGTCGAGTCGTAGT
This sequence comes from Pirellulaceae bacterium, assembly GCA_022448645.1. The sequence continues at coordinate 5,800 of JAKVBZ010000072.1, read as the reverse complement.
ACACGCCGCAGGATTGGAATGGGAAGCCACGATCGAAGGCTGGTCGGAGCTTGGAGTCCGCGTTGCATTACCAGCCTTGCCGGTGGCCGATGATTCTCCCGCCGAGATCCTTTTGATCCGTGGTGATGGAGCTGTAACGAATCCACTTTCGATTACCTTAACGCCTTAATGCCTTAACGCCAGCGAACCTTTATCACGTCCAGTATTTGACGGCGTCCCAAAGGACAAAGCTGTGAGCCAGTACAAACGTGAAACCTTAGGCTCGCTGGCGCTTGGAACAGGTGCCAACTACGTTGAGAACTGACGTGTAGAGTCCTGTAACGGAGCGGCCCAAGCAGCCAGCCCTTCGAGGATCCTTTGGTAAAATACTGGACGCCTTGCGCCGTTCCGTTAGAAAATGCGCTGCCAAATCGAACTTGCAGCCGAAACCCAAAATGCTTCCTAGCATTACCCGCCAGAGGCAGACGGTTCTTGTTTAGCTGACAGCTCGGCGGTCGCATGCGAGTGCGAAAGAGCTTGCTGCTGCCATTCTACACCCAGCATCAGGCAGTTGATCCCCGAACCAATCCCCAGCATGGCAACATGATCTTGGGGCCCAAGGACCCCTTTCTCCATGCCGATGGCCATCGTGATCGGAAGCGCCACTGACCCGGTATTGCCCAACCACTCGAACGTCGTGAAATCATTCTCTGACGACAACTCTAAAGAGTCCAACATCAAGCGACGGTGAGCAGCCCCCACCTGGTGACAAAACGTGCGGTGAATATCTTCAATAGACCAATCTGCTTGACGCAGAAATCTCTGAAACGTTTCTGCCCCGGTGGCAATACCTTCATGCATGAGCCGCTCAGAGTCGGTATTCATCAGAGGGCGCATGTTGTCCCCAACAGCTTCGTCTCGGCCGCTGTGACAAAGTCGGTGATACTCCGTATTAGCCGTCGCAGTTGCGTGCAACAACCGATTTCCCGATTGGCTCAATTCCCGACTCGTCAACACGACCGCACAACTGGCTGACCCAATTGTCAATGAAGCAAATAACGGCTTGATCGATTCGCGAGTCAAAGATTCATCGCGATTCATCACGTCAATGGTATTCTCGACTAATTCTCGACCACCTTCACTGCCTACGACAATACCGGCGGAAATCTGCCCCAACTCAATCATGTTGGCGACCTGGAGCATACCATTCAGAATGCCGAGACATGCATTCGACAAATCGTAAATCATACAAGTCTCAGGCAAACCCAGGCCATGGTGCACGGCACACGCAGTGGCAGGCTCCAAATGATCTCGGCACACCGACGAGTGGACCAAAGCTCCAATGTCAGAGCGGTCGATTCCTGCATTTTGAATGGCCTGTTCGGCACTGGCCGCACTCATCTGACTGGGCAGCCTTCCTGGCTCCCAGAACCTTCTTTCTCGGATACCAGTCATTAATTCAAGCCGACCGGCAGGCAATTTGAGCCGGTCATAGACCGGTTGCAGTCGCTGTTCAATCTCGGCTGACGTCACGACCTGAGTCGGCAACGTGTATCCAAAAGCCTCCAAACAAACGTTTTGATAGATCATGGGAGAAATGGCTCGTTTGCTACTGGGATATCAGTTCCTCCTTCACTATCCGGATAAAAGTGACCGAAGGGAAGGGGACACCCTAAGCAGAATCTCAAAATCAGACCCCGAGCACATCATGTTGTGCCTAATGGGCACTCCCAATACAAAATAGATGACATGGGAGATCGGTACTTGTCAGGTAGTTTTTAATGGCTACACTGACTCGCGACTTGCTTTCCACGGCCGGTTGACACGGCTAACCCCCTTACGGAGGAACTGAGTCTAGCTGATACGGACATCCAATCCAGCGAAGTACCCAGGATGGGTACTACAGCTCGGCAAACTAGGCTGTTTTCGTTTTGGTTGTGTTTGGTTAGTGTCACCACACACCTCAAAACGATTTCTTTCGTGTGATACACACGACACTTCAGCCTCGTGGTCATATTGCCATGCTGTTTCTTCCCTTCCTGTAAGTTGCGCACCGGCTATCTCAGTTGGCATTACTTTTATTTGGACGCTCAGCGTCGCAACGTTTCTACGTGGAAAGGAAGTAATCGCATGGCCACTCATCATGCCTCGAAACCGCTCATTGGAATCAATACTGACTACCGTTCGGCCAACAAGGACCGTCCCGCATATTCTGTGGTCTGTGCAGGGTACTTCAACTGCATTATTCACGCCGGTGGCATTCCGGTAGTCGTCCCACCACTCATCGACGAAGAAGATACGGCTCGCGTGTTAGATTCGTTGCATGGATTCGTGTTGGTTGGCGGACCAGATTTGGATCCCAACAACGACGGTTTCATGAGGCATCCCAGCGTTCGTGTCATGGAGTCTCGTCGGGAAGATTTCGACCGTCATTTAATGCGTCAAATCGCTGACCGTCGCATGCCGGTATTTGGAATTGGCGTCGGGATGCAGCTGATCAACGTTTCTCAGGGTGGAAATCTATTCTTTCACATTCCGGAAGACGTACCCCATTCTCTGCCCCACAAAGATCAGCTCGACGTCAATCATCGTCACGGCCTGGAAGTTGTTCCTGGCACCTTGATGGAACGCGTGTATGGCGACGGTGAAGTACGTGTCAATAGCATGCACCACATGGCTATCGACGAACTGGCACCGGGATTTGCTGTATCGGCACGATCTCCGGACGGTATTGTGGAAGCAATCGAAAGTCAGCTTGATGACTGGCACGTGATCGGCACACAATTCCACCCCGAAAGCGATTCGGCATCCGCCTTGGATCAGCGGATATTCGAAGAGTTCCTTGGTGGCGTACTACAGTCGGATTTCACGGCGATGCGGATGGTCGCCTAGCCTATTCTAGCTGTTGACTCAGCAACGATCGCTAAACAGCATCTTTGTTTCCGACGCATGGAAACAAAGATGCCTGTTTCGTCGTAATTCGGCACGAAGGTTGACGACGAACGGAATGCTTGTTCCTGGCCAAGCCAGCAAGTTTCGCTGTTCCAATCTAAGGGCTGCGCAGCATGAACCAAATGGAACCAGGTGGGGCTTACCCCGTTTCAACTGCGGCTAGGTGTTTCCTAGGACTGCGACAGTCGCGCCACGACCAGTCCCTATCCGGAACCATTATTTCGACAAAGGGACTTGGACTGTCTGCGCAGATTTCAGTGATTGGCACAGCCAGGATGGAATTACCCGTACATTTGAGTGATTTATCCCCCTGGAATCATACGGATGATACGGGCCGAGGTACCGTTGGCGACCTTCCGGCCTTCGCTGCCGAGTATGCAGAATGGCAAGCGGGACTAGTGGGACACCTTTTGGACAACAGCCACTTGGATCCTGACCACGTCCTGGCGATCGGTGTGGACGATCCCGGGATTTGGCACGAATATCCCCAGGGACAGAAGGCGGCAACGCTCATCACGGATGCTTTTCGCCTGGCTGAGGCCACTGGCTTGAGTGTGATCGATGCATTCCCCATTCGTGATCTGGCGCAAGGCGGACGTGGCGGGCCCTTACACAGCTTACCGTTGTTGATGCTCCTTAGCGACAAGATAAATACCGACGGAGCATCTCCTTGGTTTGTCCTGGAAATGGGTCGAAAAATTCAGCTTCATTGGTTTTCCTCCGCCCAGGCGGCGGACCGACCACACTGTTCATTTCAGGTGGTCCAACCAGGGATGGAATTGTTAGACTCATTGGTAGGTGAACTGACTTCCGGCACCGAATCATTTGACACAGGTGGTCGCTGGGCGGTTCAAGGTCGTCGCATAGATTCCCTGGTTGATGAATGGTCCAAACTTCCAGTGTTTCAAGACTCTACTTCTTGGGGCTCCACCGAGAACGTCGTGGAGGCGTTTTTGTCTGTTCTAAGCAAAGGTTCTCATGCTCGGCAACCTCTGCAGGACGTTCTCTGTAGTGCCACGCACTTGGTGGTAGAAGGGATTTGCCAAGCCATCCAAAGACAATCGGGCAATTCGCAATACGATGCAGCACCAGAAAAAACCATCGGGATCATGATCGGCCGCGGAAAACAAAATGGGATGTTGATACGCGAATTGAGGGAGCGCTGTCCTGGTGTTCACTGGAGACAACCGGCGGATTTGGGATTGGACGATGACGCATTAGGTCCGTCCCAAATTGCAATTCTGGCGATGTTACATGTGGACCACGTCCCCGCAAATCTTCCAGACATCACCGGAGCGGAAATGCCTCGTATCCTGGGTCGATTAACGCCGGGTACACCTCGCCACTGGCACCGCCTGCTCACAGAAATAGCAGCCAACCGCCCACAAATGATGACTTTACGGTATGCTATCTAAATCAAGTCATTCGCATCAACCTGCATGTTGTGAGAACACGAAACCATCATGTCATCGACATCTCCGTCTGACACTACTCCCGCGCCCCATGTGGACATGTCTGTCCAACTGGGCCGTTTGACCCTGCCGAACCCAATTCTGGTAGCTTCCGGAACGTTCGGGTACGCTCGAGAAATGACAGGCTTTGTCGACATCGATCGTTTGGGCGCCATCATTCCCAAGACGGTCACTGCGGCTCCTCGGCCTGGCAATTCACCGTGGCGCACCATCGAAACACCAGCTGGAATGTTGAATTCCATCGGCTTGGACAATGACGGAATCGATGCATTCATAGAGCATCACCTCCCTTACCTGTCTGGCTTCGCCGCTCCCACGATTGTGAGCATCGCCGGTAAAAATCGTGACGAATTCGTTACCATGGCACAAAAACTGGACGGTGCTCCTGGTGTTGCCGCCTTGGAATTGAACATCTCTTGTCCTAACGTCAGCGGCGGAGTCGATTTTGGCACAGATCCCGTCCAGTGCGGACAAGTCGTGCGAGACGTGGTTGCCAATTGCGATCTCCCCATCTTGGCGAAACTGACTCCTAACGTCACAAACGTGGTACCAATCGCTCGTGCGGCTGCCGAGGGTGGAGCCGACGCAATTAGCCTGATCAATACTTTGCTGGGAATGGCGGTCGACTGGAAACGTCGACGTCCCTTGTTGGGCAACGTCATGGGAGGGCTCAGTGGTCCGGCCATCAAACCGGTAGCATTGAGAATCGTTTACCAGGTTGCACAAGCCGTCTCTATTCCCATTGTGGGAATAGGCGGTATTGGTACCATCGACGACGTTTTGGAATTTGCTGTGGCGGGCGCTTCCGCAGTACAAATTGGAACCGCCAATTTCTACGACCCGCAAGTGTCCACACGCATCCTAGACAACCTACCTACCGCTTTGACAGCAGCAGGCGTGTCCAAGTTCACCGAACTTGTGGGAACACTGCAAACCGACTAGCCTGGATGTTTCATGGCGGTCAGACCTCACGGACACGTCTGATGACGGGCAGCAAAAACGAAATCCTTGAAACTGAGAACATAAGTGCATGAAATTTGAATTTGAGGTGGTTAAGTTTCGACGGGAGGTACAAGCGTCAAACACTCCGGTTGGCTCGAGGACTGATGATTTAATCGATCTGGCGTGAGAAAATCGGCCAGGCGGCTCGCTGCGTTTACCCCAACCACCCAACATACCATTTAACATTGCAAAATCCCCTATTAGAAGCTCATTCCACCATGCGTGTACTTTCAGGAATTCAACCCACCGGACGTTTTCATTGGGGTAATTATTTCGGTGCCATCCGCCAATACATCGATTTACAAGATGAAGACGAATCTTATTACTTCATTGCCAATCTGCATGCCCTCACCACGATCCGTGAACGTGAGCAGCTAGAACAGCTCACGATGGAT
>JAKVBZ010000071.1 GCA_022448645.1 Pirellulaceae bacterium | reverse complement strand
AACCAACAGGAAACCGCAAAAAGACGCTTAAAAAAGCAGTGGGCCTGAGAGGATTCGAACCTCCACGTCCTAAACGGACACTAGATCCTGAATCTAGCGCGTCTGCCAATTCCGCCACAGGCCCTAGCGTCTGAACGAACAGTGAAACAGAACACTCAGTTTTCGCCCGGATAGTGCGGCCTGTCAAGGTGACGCAAGGCTAAGTCTACCGGGGACCGGAGTAAGTTTGTTGAATCAATGAAAAGGTTGTGCGGTGGCTTATGCTGGGAAAGATCAATCTTTGTCTGGATCACTGATCGAGCGAAGATAGGTAGCAACCCGCGTCTGAAAATCGATTAAGTCTTGCCATTCTCTAAAATCTAACGTCAAGTTTTTCTCGGTTTCGTCCAATCGCCCAGAAGCCAAGATTTTGCGTAGTCGAATATGCAAGTAATCCAGCATTTCAGCCAACTGGGCAGCTTGTGCCGGAGAAAGGCGGTCCGGAAGTTCCGGGGGTTCCAACAAATGCAGGGTGGCTTGTAATTCTGGATCGTTGGAAAGACTTAGTTCGTAGTCGAGCGCGTCACCCTCGTCATCCTCGGGGTTCTTTTGGAGATCGCCCTTTTCCGTCGGGCTGTGAGAATCGCCGTTTTGTCGAACGCGAGCCAAACGTTCTGCAATTTCATTCCTAGACCCAAAAAGTAGCACTGAACGTCCCACAGTGACCAGGTCCCCATACCGGAGGATGCGGATCTGGATGTCTTCCCCGTTGACTTTTGTGCCGTTGGTGCTTTCCAGATCTGTCAGGACGAGCTTTTCGTTATCTTCCTGGATCTTAATGTGATAACGGCTGACCCGTTCGTCGTTCAGCTGGATCGTATTTCCTTCCTCTCGTCCGATCGTAACGGGCGTCGGAAGACTTTCAAAGACACGACCCCGATCGGCGCCGTCCAGCAGACGTAACGTGACGGTAGCCATAACGGTGTGATGAAGGAGCAAGCGTAATGGGTTGACAACGGAACAACGGATTCAATGAGGCGGCCGACAAGTGCAACGTTGTGCCCTGTTCATGGTGTTAGGCCGCTCAATGCACCACGTCACTGTTAGTATCTTAATCATTCTAGTCACAACGATCACCCCCAGTTGTCTAAGTCAAAAGAAGATGGGCACTTGCGTTTTTTTTCCTGTGAATGGACGCTCAGGAAAAATTTAGTGAAAAAGAATTTGTGCTAAGGTGCCGTGTCACCCTTGTTCGCTGCAGACTTTCTTGAAAATTTTAGATTTTTCATTAGTCATTCGTGACCCATCGTTTAGAAGGTACGGTAGGAAACAACCTGGCAGTGCCGTACTAGCACGCCCGGCAGGACTCGAACCTGCAACCCCTGGTTCCGAAGACCAGTGCTCTATCCAATTGAGCTACGGACGCAAAACTATGCCACATTATGTCGCGTTGGCTTGATTACGGCAATGGGCTTGTCACAACTCAAATCGAGGATACGTTTGGTCTTGAGGCGTTCTGGTTCCTTGCTCTTTGGCCCGAAATAACGGGTCGCGTCCTTGTCGTAAAGGTTTTCACGAAGATGGCCCTATCCGCTCCTCGCATTGCCTTTATTGCTTCCGGAGCTGGAGGAATGTACTGCGGTAGCTGCTTACGTGACAATGCTCTGGCAGCCGCTTTGCAGCGAAGTGGCGTGGACATCCAATTGATTCCGACGTACACGCCGATTCGCACCGACGAGGATAATGTGAGCATGGATCGTGTTTTTTTTGGCGGCATTGGAGTCTACTTGCGTCATCGCTTGCCGTGGTTCCGTTACGTGCCGCGCGCCGTGGATCGTTGGCTTGATCGCCCCGCTTTGCTGCGTTGGGTCAGCCAGCGCAGTACGTCGACAGATGCTTCGCGTTTGGGGCCATTGACCGAGTCCATGTTGGAAGGTGTTTCCGGGGCACAAAAAGGTGCGGTACAGCAATTTGTCAATTGGTTGGCTGGCGAAGGGAAACCTGACATCATTAATTTCAGCAACATGCTGATGACGGGGTGCGTTCCGGCGCTAAAACAGGCTCTACACGTGCCGATTCTCGTAACACTTCAGGGGGACGACATCTTTTTAACTGGGCTGCAAGAGCCGTACCGAACTCGCGTGATACAGCGACTGCGCGAATTGGTACAGCATGTGGACGGTTTCATTGTTTTCAGCCAGTTCTACGCAGATCGCATGTCCGAGCTATTGTCCATACCTCCTGCCAAGATGCACATCGTGCCTCTGGGCATCAGCATGGATGGTTTTCCACGAGAGAGTTCCTCGAAAAAAGAAGGGCCGTTGACCATCGGTTATTTAGCCCGCGTCTGTTTTTTCAAGGGGCTTCATCATTTGGTCGAGGCGTTTCTTGAATTACGACAACTGAGTGGGTTGGAAGACACTCGCTTGCGAATCGCTGGCTGGTTAGGGAGTGACGACGTCGCGTATTTCCAGTCTCAGCAAAAAAGGTTGAAAGAAGCGGGCGCAGAGGAAGCTTTTAGTTACGAAGGAGTTCTCGAGCGAGCACAAAAAATTGACTTTCTGAAGTCCGTCGATGTGTTGTCCGTGCCGTCTGTGTATGAAGAGCCCAAAGGTTTGTATGTGCTCGAGGCGCTCGCCTGTGGCACACCGGTTGTGCAGCCAAGGCACGGAGCTTTTCCAGAACTACTGGGGGCGGCCGGAGGACGCCTGTTCGATACTCAGAACCTTCAAAATAGTCTGGTGCAGGAATTGGCAACGGTATTACTGGATCATGAACTTCGAGGAAGGCTGGGTAGAGAAGGCCAAACCTATGTCCACCAGCATCGAGATGCCTCGACGATGGCGGCCGCGACACTGGACGTCTATCGACAATACTTGACCGGAGATTCGTCCGCGTCGTACTAGGTCACGAATCGCCAGGTTGAAGTGGGTTTCAGCGAACGATCCGTCCATGACGTTTGCAGGCCATGTCCCGCGTCGATTTGTGTCATTTTGCAAAAGGATTTGCGATGAAAGAACCGTGGCCGCCGTTGACGGTTCTAGTACCACAGCGTTATGCTCGATAACTAAAGGTTTGGCGGATGATTACTCCTCGTCGCACATTACACCTGCCGATTACGCTAGCGATCGTCATGATCGTGTTGCTGGTGGCCTTGATTGTTGGGTGGGTGTTGCTGACGGTCAGCATGAAAGACAATCCGCCTCTGTTCTGGACGTTGCTGACCGTGGGAACGACGTTTCTCGTGGTAGTCCTAGGCGGTACCATTTGCTACTTGGTGTTGTCGATTAAGGCGATCAATCTGACTCGTCGTCAGTCCAATTTCATTGCCAGTGTCACCCATGAGCTGAAATCACCGATCGCATCGCTAAAACTGTACCTGCAGACGTTAGAGCATCGGCAGGTGAACGAAGAGGAAAGCGCGGAATTCCGTCAGTATATGTTGGAGGACGTTGATCGTTTGGACCATCTGATCAACCATCTTTTAGATGCAGCCCAGCTGGAGAAACGGCGACTGGAAGAGGATATCGAGACGATTGACTTACCCGAATTGCTGCGAGAATGTGCCGATTCCGTTTGTCTTCGGTACCGTGTTCCGTTGCAAACCATCCGGTTCGATGTCGAGCCTTGCCAATTGCGGGCGACACGTATGGATGCGGATATGATTTTTCGTAATCTATTGGATAATGCGGTAAAGTACGCGGGGTCGACACCACAGGTTGAGGTGTCTGTCAAATTGGATGCGGCGATACAGTATACGGTCACACGCATTCGCGACAACGGCCAAGGGATTCCGCCTCAACTACGTCGTAAAATCTTTGGTCGATTTGAACGTCTGGGATTGGAGCTTGAGCGAAAAAAACCTGGAACAGGATTGGGTTTATATATTGTGCGCACACTGGTCAGGCGTCTGTCGGGTCGCGTCATTGTGTTGAATGCCGACGATGGTCCAGGCACTGTGTTTGAAGTGCGGTTACCTGGTCTAGGCCAATCTGAATCACAGGGACAGGACAACACTGTGGGACAACACGCGAGGTCAGCCTCGGTCACGTCATGAGTCGAACACATCCCAATCATATACTCGTTGTTGAGGACGAAGTTCACCTGGCGAAGGGGATCAAGTTTAACCTGGAAGCCGAAGGTTATCGTACGACGACGGTGGGCAACGGCACGAGTGCGCTAAAGTTATTCGAATTTCCTCAAACAGATATCGACTTGGTTATTCTTGATCTGATGTTGCCCGGCATGAGCGGATATTCAGTATGTGAAGCCCTACGTGGAGCCGGCCACGATATCCCTATCTTGATGCTTAGCGCCCGTACCTTGTCCGAAGATCGCTCACGAGGATTCGATGTCGGTGCGAACCAGTATTTGGCGAAACCATTCGAGCTGGACGAATTGCTTAGTCGAGTTAAAAACTTGTTGACGTTTGCGTCGGGGAAAAAGATACCTGTCGTAAAGACCGACGAATTACAACATTTTGAGTTTGCCAATGTCATTGTCGAGTTCGACACACATCAGGCGACGGTGGACGGAAAGTCGATTCGTTTGACAAGTTATGAGATGAAGCTATTGAGGTATTTTTGCTCAAATCCGGGCCGAGTCATTTCGCGGACAGAACTGCTCGAAAATGTCTGGTCTATGCCAGGAACCGTCACCACACGTGCCCCGGATCAGTTCATGCGCCGCCTGCGAAAGTACTTTGAGCCGGACCCAGCTGAGCCTCGATATTTTCTTACCGTACGTGATGCTGGTTACCGTTTTGTGCCGGACGAAGATGGGACTGGGTGAATCGTCTTCATGAGTCAACAATTTCGTTCAAGCGTACGAACAAGAATCTGCCAATCTGCCGTACCACATGAGTTCTCATTATGCACACTCGCTTTGCAGAGCTGCTCATGTTCTTGCAAACGGATCAAGATTTCTTCTGAGGCCCACCGGTGTGTGCATGGTCGCGTTGAACGGGAGGTTCATTCACGGAAAGCCAGTATTTGGCTATTTGTTGGATGGTAGTATGGAAGCTGGCGTAATCGATCGGTTTGCGGATGTAGCTGTTCGCCCCGAGCGCATAGGCTTGGACGATATCATCCGTTTCGTCTGAGGAAGTCAAGACGACGATCGGTGGCGGGACGTCTTGGTCATTGCTGCGCGCGCGTCGGAGCATGCGTAGTACTTGAAGCCCGTCCAACTTAGGCATTTTTAAGTCCAATAGAATGAGATGAGGTTGTGGGCGTCGTTGCCGCTGTTGGTAAGAGCCCGTGCAGAAAAGGTAATCGACAAGTTCTGCGCCGTCATGAACTGTATCGATTTGGCAATCGATTCCAGTCTTACCGAGAGCCATGCAAGTCAGCTCACAGTCACGTGGATCGTCCTCGACGAGCAGAATCAATTTTTTATTCATCGGTTCACCCCTTTGTGATTCTCATATCAACAAGATTATTACCTGATCCTTCTGCTATCTTGTGGTTTCCTCATGTTCGAACAAAGCATTCGCTTCACCGAGTGTAAAGTAAAACGTTGCACCTTGTTGAGGTTGGCTTTCCGCCCATACTCGGCCTCCGTGTCTCATCATAATTCGTTCGACGGTAGCCAAGCCGATGCCATAGCCATCGAACTCGTCAATGCTATGCAATCGTTGAAATGGCTTGAATAGCTTGCTGACGAATTTCGGGTTAAAGCCCACACCGTTGTCTCGCAAGAAGTACGTTTTTTCACCTGCCAGTTCAATCTGCCCGAATTCAATCACGGCCGTTGATGTTTGGGACGTGAATTTCCATGCGTTGTCCATTAGGTTTTCTAGTGCGGCAGCTAACAAGTCAGGGTCACCGAGCACAAAAATGTCGTCGTTGATATGGACCTCGACTTCACGTTGTGGGTCTCGGTGTTGAAGCTGCCTGGAAATCAGCTGAACCGTCTTGCTCAGATTAAATTGTTTTCGACGCACCTGGCCGCGCGACGTACGACTCATACGCAACAATGCGTCAATTAATTCCCCCATATGCTGTGCGGCCGATCGAACGTTTTCCAGAAACTCGATACCCCGATCGTCCAGCTTGTCACGGTAACCTTCGAGCAGTGTCAGACTGTATCCGTCAAGATGTCGAAGGGGGCGCCTCAAATCATGTGATACGGAATAGCAAAAGGCCTCTAGTTCGTCGTTGATGGTGGCTAACTCCGCAGTTCGCTCTCGTACTCGTTTCTCCAATTCGGTGTTCAGTCGTCGGATTTCTCGGTCGGCGGTCTTCGCTTCGGTCATGTCGCGGAAAACAATGGTTCCACCGTTAAGATTTCCCTGTGGGTCTCGCAGGGGCGAGCCATTCACCGAAAGAGAAACTGTGGTGTCGTCCGCACGACTCACGATGACTTCCTCATTGACGAAACTCTCACCTCGCATGGCTCGTACCAACGGTAATTCATTGGGTGGGTACGGGGTGACACCATCCGATAGATACAATTGATAGTGTTGTGGCCATTCTTCCGGCCGAATATCTGCGGCACCTAGTCCGACCATCTGTTCTCCAGCCGGATTAAAAAACAGGAACTGTCCATCCTTGTTGGCGACAATCACCCCATCGGAAAGGCTTAATAGTATCGATTCCAGAATGTGGGATTGTTCCAACAGTTTCTGTTGCGAATCACCCAGCTCGGCGTGTTGCATAGCCAGAGCTTTTTGTGCTTGTTGCCGCTCAATGGCGTACCGTATCGATCGTTCGATGAGATTGAGATCGCATTCTCCTTGAACCAAATAATCCTGAGCTCCAATCTTAACAGCACTGATCGCCAGATCTTCATCGGTGACGTCACTCAATACGATAACCGGGATATCGGGAGCGGTTTCGCGCAACTGCCGGACGGTTTCCAGGTTCGTGTTACCGCCAGATTGTGAAAGGTAGCAGAGGACGATATCGAAATGAGCAGCCGGTAGGCGAGCAAGCCCTGCTTCTGACGTTTCCGCCCATTCCACCTGAAAGTCCACGACGCGCGACACGCTAAGCAACTCGCACATGGTACGAGCGTCACATGCGTTGCCACCGATTAATAAGACTTCAAGTGACGACGTGACCATCGTAAGACTCCCAACGTGTCACTATCCATTACAACGAGCGAGTGAGTACAACCGATTCCAGATAAAACCCAGGAGGTAAAGGGTTGTCGAGCATCGTGGTACGTCCTCGACAACGTGTGATTTGATGACCTTCTTGCCAAAGCCGCCACAGGTTCATTCTGCGGTGTCTTGGACTGAGTCGTCAATGAAGGCAAATCAGAAGCTTTATGTGGCTTACCGTAAGCCATCATGACACGGTTCTAGCGGGCAGCCATCTTGCATCAAAGAGAAATCCTATTCGTTTTTGTTTTGAGCAGACCGCTTCGTACGTTTTTCAAAGCTCAACGCGACGGAATTAATACAGTATCGCAATCCGGTCGGTTCTGGGCCATCGTCGAAAACATGTCCCAAGTGGGCATCACACCGTTTGCAGCGGACTTCGGTTCGGACGGAAAAAAAAGACCGGTCTTCATGTTTCGAGATGTAATTCTTTTTGAAGGGATCCCAAAAACTTGGCCAGCCAGTCCCCGATGCGTATTTTGTTTTGGAGTCAAAGAGAGGAAGATCGCAACAGACGCAATGATAAGTTCCGTCCTTCTTGTTGTCCCAATATTCGCCCGTAAATGCACGTTCGGTTCCGGCGCGACGGGTAACGTAGTACTGTTCCTTCGTCAGCAGTTTTTGCCAATCCTTCTTAGTTTTAATGATCGGTTTCAGCTCCTCTTTGGTTTTGGCCTCTACCGATTCACTTTTTGAATTGTTCGTTTGCGAAGTTTCTGTTTTGTCAGTCTCGTCCGCGACCGACCGACTGGCCAGCTGAATCCCGCCGATGAGGGAAACGATCATTAGCAAGAAAAGAGGGGCTTGCAGCCGTTGGATGATAGTGTGGATCATCGTTGCCATAACATTCTCCTGTTGTATTCCCACACTCCTCTCCTTTTTACATGAGCCGGACTGTGAGGTTGAGTCGTTACCAAGGCAATCCAATTACCGTGAGTGGATTGTCAATGAAGTAGTCTCATTCGAACCTATAAAATATACGTTTCCGACAGTGGTATGAACGTCTGCACTATATAAATTTAACTGGAAATCTAGAATGAAACAATGCGCCATTGCTCAGTATCTGAGGGCGGAAGGACGTCGGCAAAGCATGATTGTCAAGAGCACAGCCATGGCCGAAATTCCCGGTTCGGGTACTGCTAATGAGCTCGAGAGACCATAACCAGATGGAGCAAAATTGGATGACAGAGAATTAAAGTCCGTGATGTCGACATCACCGTCACCGTCAAAGTCTCCGCTCGTCCAGGTTTTGGAATTGTCTCCGGGTGAAAAATTGGAGGACAAGATGTTGAAGTCGGTAATGTCGATCTTGAGGTCCCCGTTGGCGTCCCCTGGAAGTGCTTGAAAACCGTCTAGGGTGACATCGGTCGCGTTGTAGGAGATGAAATAAAATCGGCCGCTGCCAACGTGGCGACCGCTGTCCGAGTCGAACGTGCCAGATATTGAATTCGCCGACAAGACGACAAAGCTGTCACCGAAATCACCTGGCGTAGCACCAGCGGCCGGAGTGAAACCGTCAGTCGTTTGAATGTCAAGATGTCCTGCCAGTGTGGCGGCACCTCCTGCCGAAAGTACGTCGTACTGAGTTCCGGCAGTGGTACCTGAGACTTCGATCAATAACTGACTTCCCGCGTTTTGCGTATAGGTGTTCGTTATGAAGAGCGTTCCGGTACTGTTTCCAGGAGCTACTTGGCTACCGCTTTCCATGGTAAGACTTGTCAAAGTCCCCGTCCCTTGGAGCACTCCTGCAACAACCTCCGTGTCACTCACAGTGCCTGCAACCGACAACGTGCCAGCGCCCAGTTTTGAGAACGTGCCGTTGCTGGCGATGATATTCGATTGAATGCTCGCAGAAATCCCAGGCTCTACCGTAGCGTTGCCCGATGTCAAAGTGAGCGTGTGATTGTTTAAGGTGTAATCGTCTTCAAATTTAACACTATAGGCCAGTCGGTCTGATCCCAATAGGATCGTGTCGACCGTTGGTGCCGTCGCGAAAATGACGGCGTCGCCTGGAAACGATGAAGTAGGTTGTTGATCTTCCACACCTAGAGTCGTCCAGTTGTTATTGTCGGCCCATGTGTTTCCATCACCTTGATTCGAGACGTTCGCATCTCCATCCCAGTAGGCACCGCCGACTCGGAATACGGAATCCGCTGTGGCACTGTTGGTATTCCGCTCTGTTTGAGCATTTAATGACGCGTCGGTAGGGTCGCCAAAGACAACGTCGATGTCGGATGCTTCTTCACCGATTCCTGCGATTCCGTTGTCGCCTATTTGCAGGTAGAGATCAGTAGCGCCATTAGCCAACAGTGTGTAATCTACAGTCGCTATCAGCCAAGCATCCGCGGTAGCGTCAAACAGCGAGTCGCCAGCGGTCACTCCATCAGCGCCTAACCCGGTCCCGTTGGTGATCACACCAGCGTTAAACCCTGTGATCTCGTCTGGTCCTGTTGTGGGCGTCGTGTCGGTTGTGAAATGCCAACGACAGCCACTGGTAGAGCTAGAACAACCGCCGATCACATGCTCAGGATTGTCAATTGTCACACTGCTAAAATCGAGAACTGAGTCGTTCGTCGAATTCAAATTGAGTTCAACGCCTGTCAGGTTTTGGACGGCAGAATTGGTGCGCAGCCATAAGTACAACTGTCCGGTGCCGGACGCAGTTTCGTGGACACCACCATGGACGCCTGTCTGCACGCCATTGCTAACCGTGCCAATGTCCGAGAGCCAGATATCCACGTCAGCTCGAGCCGCGACATGCAAGGCCAACAAAAGGATGACGCACAGACCGAATCGCTGGATTGGTCGGGTGAGTTGGGGGCCTGGTAAGCAAGGCAGACCTTGGCTAACCAGGGGGTCTTTAGGGACAGCGAGACTTGAATTGTGCTCGTAATCGGCGTTGACTTCCCGCAGGCCCACCGCAGGTGGGAATCCATGTCTAGTCATTCGAATCCTTTCGTTTGCGACGCCACCGAATACACGCTGAATGCCAGAGTAACCAACCGATGCCAAGTAAGGTGGATGTGTTTGGCTCGGGAATCCAGCTCACAATCTGTTGCACAGATAAGACGCCACCTAGCGCAGTCGCAAATCCGTCGACGTCATCGAAATCCAAGTCATTGTCGTTATCAAAATCGCCGAGCGTTTCCCCAGAGTAGCCTTCTTGAAGGACATAGGCGATCGGATCATTCAACGCTAACAAGAATTCGTCAATGTCTTGCAAATCCACGTCACAATCAACATCCATATCACCTAAGGTGGAACCGCAAAGCATCATGGAGGTACTGGAGTAAAGAGGGATCATGATCGTGTCGTTTTCCATGGTCGAAGTGACACTGGAAAACTCGCCGATAATGTTGGATGCCGTGAGGACCACGATCGTTTCGCCGACGCTGGCGTCATAGTCTCCTTCTAATTGGATGTCCAAGGTGCCGTCCAGGGAAGCAGTTCCTCCGACAAACACTTCGTCGAATTCGCCTGTGTCCACACCTTCGATTTCGATTTCGAGTGTTCCAGCGTCTTGAATGGTGTAATCTCCCTCAATCGTCGTAGTACCCGGTGAATTGCCGGGCGCTAGAGTACCACCAGATTGGACTAAGTTTGCTTGTGAGGGGTCGTCGCTGGTAACCAAACGTAGGTTGGTCAGGCGTCCGCCGGAAAAATGAAAATTTTGATTGCCCGTGCCGTACTCAATTTGACCGTTTTCCATGTCAAGTGTCCCGCCGGACAGCTTGTATATCCCGTCTCCATTGATGGTGCCCAATTTGATATCGCCGCCCACATGCACGTTTCCAGCAGTCTGGATGAACTGCGCACCGCTGATTCCGTCGACAGTTAAGTCACTACCGATCTGCACGTTGCCGCCGTCCACGTGCACCATACTGTCAGTACCTACGTGCATCTTGTGAGTGGCCGAAAAATTCTTATTGAACGGGATTTCTAAGGAGATATTACCGCCTGAACCTTGGTACGTTTCCAGGTTGGCTGCGTGAACGAACGCATTGACATCCACTGTCAGATTGCGGTTTTCTGCGACGTAGTTGGTAAGATTGACAATGTCCAACGAGTCGGGAATTCTACCTCCCCAAGTATTCATGTCTCCCCAGTTGCCATTGCCAACTGTTAATTCGTAAATCTCCTCATTCGGGGAGGCAAAGGTAAGGAGTGCTCCGTTGGGACTATAGACGATGGCCGCTGCTAGGTCTTCGCTCGATTCGGGTACAAATAGGGAGTTAAAGGCTCCGGAAATATCCCCTTGTACAAGCAGATATTGGTCTCCCGTTTGAGGACGAAAATCGTCGATAAACTGTAGTTCCAGTTGTCCATCCAGCACCGCGCCTCCATTGACAACAATAATCTGATCGTGCTCGGTTCCCGAGAGGAAACCACCAATTTCCATCTCCAGGTGACCTGTAGAACTTTGGGAAAATGTGCCGTAGATATTCAATTCGCCCGGTCCACCGACTCCAGGGATTAACTGTGACGCATTGTTGAAACCGCCAATGACTGCTCCGCTACCCGTAAACAGCCCCCCTTGAATGTCGACGTAATCGGCGATGATGGTTCCATTGTCCAATTGGGTTGTCCCAAATGTTTGCTCGAAATTTCTGCCTGCTACAAATGTGCTTTGGTTGATTCCTAAAAATCCCGAATTGATGAAATAGTCGTGGACTGTAAGCGTATGATTTTTCAGAGTCAAACTGCCGTCAGGGGTATTCCTTTTTAGCGTGGTTAGAGCATTCAGTTCTGATTGTAGATCTTTAATGAAGCCCGCATCTTCAAGGATAAGATCTGCCTGGTTTGTTATGATTTGGGCATTGGGAATGGCTAGTGTGCCCTTGATGTGAAACTGGCCGTTGCTCAGTGTGGATGAACTGGCATCGAGATTTTTCAATCGCTGTAGGACATCGATTGTGCTGTCCGCATTGACGAATAGATTTCCATTTGGGCCCATGTTCAGCTCGTTCGTGATGAGCAGTTGAGCACCATGATTGACGGAGATATTCCCGTCCACAATGGCGTCCTGAGTGATCATGGATTGGGTGTTCAAGCCTTGGCTCTGAATGTCAATCGCACCGCCTGTTCCGACAAAAGTGATGCCGTTGACGTTCAGTTGACCACTCTGATCGATATTGACCAGACCGTTGACGACATCCAGACTTCCTACAGGGCTGGTGCTGTTGAGGATGTTTGCGACACTACCATTGTCGATCACTGCCGATGTCGTGTCATCTGGTAGAAAACCTGATGCCCAATTCTCCGTATTGTTCCAGTCTCCAAAACTACTAGTAAAGAAATCGATTTCTGTGGTGACCAGTGTGAGGGAAGCCGAACCATATCGGGGTACCAAGCGATTGGTTGTCCCAATTTTCAGACCATCAATTTGATCAAACGAGCCAGTTCGCTGACCGTAATCAATGATGTTGAATTGCTCCCCGCGAAAGGGGAGGAACCCGTTCGATATGATTTGCAAGGTGCCCGCCAGGCTGGCAGTTTGTCCGACATAAATCGAATCGAAAGCACGACCCTTGATGCCACCCAATTCGAGTTGTAAGACCCCGGCTGAGCCTTGTTGGTAATTGCCCAGAATACTTAGTTGACCAATGTCCGGGCCAGGAGCCACGATAGCGCTCACGTTGTCGAGATCACCCGAGACCATTCCGAGTCCAGATACAGGGCCACGTGTGGCAACGATGCTTCCTGTCTCACCTTTTGTGGCGTTGATGCGAAGGTCTCCAGGCCGCAGGTGTCGAATGGTGTGGCCATTGAGATTCAGAGTGCCATTGAAAGTCAATGTAGAACCGAACGCGAGATCTAAATCGACATCGGTTAGCAAGTTGACGTCCGTGATGAATTCTTGCGATCCGCGGTCGACTTCGATGCCGGCGTTGGATCGCCCCCCGGTACTAACGACAACCCACCGTTACCCATCAGCGAATAAGTATTGTCGTTGTCAAATTCAATACGTGCGACGGTGACCGGGCTAGACAAAAATACCGGCTGCGGGCTCGTGATGATGCTACCCATGATGGCCGTGTCCATGACAGAATTTGGTATCCCGTTCGGTATCCAATTGGTGGCTGAATTCCACGTACCATCGGTTGGGGCATTCCAGGTAAAGGTGGTTGACTGTGACGCAACTGGCCTCACACCCAACATCAAAAACAATGAAAATATGATGACGCACAGCGTACCGAGACGGCTTGGCGATAAACCAATGTCCGAGCTATACGTTGTGTGATTTGCGTTGACACGGGAGCAGGGTGTAAAACGCATGGCATACCTGGGAGTTACTGTTCCGCGTTGCGTTCCGAGGCAAACACGGGAGTACCGACGAACCGGCTGTAACGATTTGATCGTGAAAGGTGTGCCCTGAGCACTCATCGACTTCCCTCCTGTTGCATATAATGCTGGTTCGAAAACCAAGAACCAGATCATGCAACGAAGACGGGCGCCACCTCGTTGCTTCAGAATCACTCAGAATCACTGATCTTCTGTGTAACTAATTTAGCGCGTGACTAATTTAGTGTTTGACAGGTGCTCGTTGGCGGGCCATCGAGGCGCAGACCATTTATCTGAGTATGTCACGGGCAGAACTTTTATTTTAAACTGTTTTACGGAATTTTTCCATATTATTTCCATATTCTTTTCTTGAGAAGTGATGTCAAATCCAGAAAACAGCCAAGATTCTTCCGAGAGCAAATACGCTGAAACGCTTGAACAAAGCTCGGCATCCACCGGATCCGCCAGTTTACGGATTAGCTGCCCTCACTGCCGAAATGCTGTACAGCTCTTAGTGGACACTCCGTTTACGGAAATCACTTGTGATTCGTGTGGCAGCAATTTCAGTCTCGTCGGTGGAGATGACCGAGGCCCCCATGCGAAGCCGCTCCGGACCGTGGGCCACTTTGAGCTCGTTTCTCGCATTGGCGTAGGCGGTTTTGGCACAGTTTGGAAAGCTTTCGACACTGAATTGGACCGCACCGTCGCCGTCAAAATCCCGCGACGCGGACAACTTGATCAGAGCCAACAGGAGCAGTTCCTACGGGAAGCACGCGTGGCCGCACAATTAAATCATCCGAATATTGTGACGGTCCATGAAGTGGGAAACGACGAGGGCACCATTTACATCGTAAGCGATCTGATCCAGGGTCAATCCTTGGCTAAGTGGCTCACCGACTATCATCCGACGTATCGAGAATCTGCCGAAAAATGTGCGGTTGTGGCTGCGGCTTTGCATCACGCCCACGAAGCTGGAGTTGTCCACCGCGACCTCAAGCCTTCGAACATCATGATCGACGAAGAAGGACAACCTTTCATCATGGATTTTGGGTTGGCGAGGCGAGAGGTAGGAGAAATTACGATGACATTGGATGGGCAAGTGCTCGGTACTCCGGCGTACATGTCCCCCGAGCAGGCGCGTGGCGAAGGCCATTATTCCGATCGCCGCAGTGATATTTACTCGCTGGGAGTCATCCTGTTTCAAATGTTGACGAATGAATTGCCGTTTCGTGGTGATTCTCAGATGCAGATTTTTCAGGTCATTAACGAGGACCCGCCAGCCCCCCGTCATTTAAACGGCCACATTCCTCGCGACCTGGAAACGATCTGTTTGAAGTGTCTGGAGAAAAGCCCTGAGGGTCGGTATCGGACCTCGCAATATGTTGCTGACGAATTACAACGGTTCCTACAGTTCGAACCGATTCGGGCGAGGCCGTTGTCGAGAATTGAGAAGTCGATTCGTTGGTCTCGGCGTTACCCGGCTCGTGCCATCGCCTTGACGTTGTTCCTGATCTTGGCGATTGGAGGTCCCATCGCGGCTGGATACATGTCGTTGTTGAATGCCGACTTGGATGCGAAAATCAAGGAAAATCAAAATCTGCTGAAGAGTGAAACGGATGAGAAGAAACAATATAGGGCCGAGAATGAAAAACTACGGACCTTGTGGGATCAACATTGGTCGCGTTTGGACGATCTACATCCTGTGCGTGAACAGATTGTGGACGAAGCCTTGGCACATTATCAGTCTCACGTCGATCGGCTGAATGACGCGCAGGTGAGAACAGACAATGCGGCATTTGCCATTCTAGGACTTGCTTTATTGACCGAGCAACGAGGCACGCCGGATGAATCGCTGTCATTGTTTTTGCAGGCGCGAGACTTATTGGAAGTGGAAGTCGAACAGGATCCTTCATCGACCAAACATCTGGCTGCATTGGCCGACTGCTACACGTACCTGACCCATCTCTACCAAGAATCTGAAAGGATTGACCAAGCCAAAGAATCGGCAGATCGACTGCGAATCATTCGTTCCGAGTTGGCCGAGCATGCGCCGTTGAATGTTCTGCGTCAAAAGGAATTGGCCGATGCGTATAACCAATTGGCGCAGGTGCTGGGTGAAACAGAGACGCCCGAAGATGCCGTAAAGGTGATGCAGGAAACCAGTAAAATTATCCGTCGCGTGTCGGCTGCCATGCCGGAGGATCCGATGGAACTTTACGAGCTGGCTTGTATCTTGGCTGGGCGCCCACCAATCGCCACAGAGTGATTGGAATGGATTACGGGGCCAGTACTTCGCCACCGTTTCGACTAGCCATGCCTTGATAAACAGTCACGTCGATTGATTCTTGTAGGAAGTGCACACTGCCGTCTCCATAGCAGAAGTTTGCACCACCGGGATGGTTGCTACCAAAGATAATATCGTTCAGATACATGTCGGTCGCACCCACAGGCCGTGCCCCATCGAATTTGTAGTAGCCATACACATCGTGTTCACCATTAATCGGCCAGCGGACATTCTTGCAGGCGTGGACATACATGTAGTCGTCGAGTGAAATGAGCCAATGCATGCCGTAGATCCAGTCGAAGTTACCCATGTGGTATTTTTTTTCACCGATGGCCAACGTCTGTGAGGTACCGTCGCGCACGTCACGTATTTTCACACGGCTTTGAGGGAACAGCAGCCCGTCCAAGAATACGTCACCAGCTGGATCATCCGTGAGGTCACGGATGAATTTGGGTAAATGCCCCGCACCCATCACCCCGACATAGTTGGCGAATTGGCCGGAATTCGGAGGAACTTGCTGGCCATCACTGGGACAGCGATAGGCCTCCATGATGAGGAATCTGGCAGATGTGTTGGTAGCACCTCCGTCAGGCGCTGGTTGAATCTGATCATAGACGTTGGCTTGCTCCATATAGGGCAACAAAAATACATGCCAACTTAAACTCTGTTGCAGCATCTGCGTATGGACCGATGTTCCTGCGGGGAATGATCGAAAGGCGGAATGATAATTCTGCAACGCCAGCCCTTGTTGTTTTAGGTTGTTGGTGCACTGGATCCGTCGCGCTGCTTCCCGAGCTGCTTGTACGGCAGGCAGCAAGAGAGCAATCAGAATCGCAATGATGGCGATCACGACCAATAACTCGACGAGCGTAAAGCCAGCTTGTATTGGCTTGGCCGTTGGTTCGAACCGTTCGTACTGCGGGTGAGGAACGTAGCAGGATGGGCGTTGGTGCTTCGCAGAGAGATGCTCTAAGTGGTGAGCGTGTGCGGAAACGATCGTAGGTGCGGCGACCGATGGGCCTGCAACCGAGCTGCACGACAAACCTGATGGCGCCGTTTCACACGACAGGGTTTGGCGCACATGCTTTCCATATTTGGCTTGAAGAATTGTCATCAAGGTTCATGCAGAATTCTTGACCGGCAAATCGAAAGAGGCCTGTGCCTTGCACCAGTATCTATTCTGACACGCCACAACAGTGGATACAACTCGAACGCAGGACCGGTGTCGGATGGTGTCAGGAAGCGGTGCGGGCCGCCCAGTCAACACTGTAGAGTTCTTTCGGGCAATGCCGGAGGGCTTGCGCCGTTCTACTTCACAGTTCAGCCTTGGAAGTTTTCATTTAGAATAATCAGAACATTGTTCGTTTCACGCTCAATAGCCACCGCCATTTGGCGAGAATCGCTCGATATAAACAGTACAAACGTGCTCGTCCGCACGACGCATGGTTTTCCAGGCTATTCACCAGATCACGACTGGAACAGCGACCCTAGGCCTTTCACTCGGTACCAGATCAATGCCAGCCGCGCGGCCTCTGGCGAAAAAATTGTCTACACCGAGTGGGTTGCTCTGCTACCTGACAATATTCAGCGAGCTGGAGTGTGTGCCGTTGATCTTGGACTAGCAAAATCAAACCGGATAGGCGATTAAAAGGGAGCTTCCTCGTCCGAATCGACCATGGCGAACGGATCGACTGTGTCGGACGGTGCGGGGCTGTCTCCTGCCGACGTACCGGCCTTGTTGACGACCGTGAATTTGCTCCCTTCGGCATTTAGAAAGAATTTTACTTCGCTTTGTTCGTCGCGTTGCCATTTTCGTCCGCTGAGTCGATAGGTGATATCGACTTCATCACCAACGTTAAGTTGATCTACGGAATCGCAACCTTCTTGGATGAAATGGACGGGCACGTAGTTTGGGAAGCGACCCGTATCCTGTTCCAAAACAACGAGCCGCTTACGAAAATCATTACGGCCATATGTTTTTGTCTCTTCGACTACGTGTACGATACCACGTACGATGGGATCACTCATGCTGAATTCCTTAACGCAATGTCATTTAAAATCTTTAAGATGTTGCTGCTGGTTGAGGGACGGGTTTTTTGTTTCGTTCTAGCTCGTCGTGGCAAGCTCGCGAACCTCGGGTTGATTGGCACACCTGCGTTGAATCGTGGTCACATGTTGAATTTCAAGGTTCGGGACTGGTTTTTGGAAGTGGACCTTTTTCTAGCCGCTGCCACATTGTGGTAATCCGCACCCACCTTGACCGCAAGGCCCCGGGGCCATGGGAAGTTCACAAGGTGTCGAACTGCCGCGTCCCGTATGCGCTGCCGGGACACCAAGAAGTTTTTCTAGTTGAGTTCCTTGGCAATCCGGACAACGTAGCGAATCATTGCCACGTACCAGCAATTCGAAATTGGCGTGGCACTGTTGACAGACGAAATCGAATAAAGGCATCCTGGTTTCCTTGACCGAAGGGTAATGTGTATCGAACACGTGGAGTCTTGAGGATTGATGCTGGATACGCAAAATGGTGATGATCAGACCCATTCCACGAAGATCTATACCGGATCCGCAGTTCCAATTTCCAAATTCTAGCAAAACTCGTTGCGGCAGGCAAAGATAGCGATGAACCGAGTGATCCTGAATCGAAAATTGTCACGTGAAGTTGATCAAAAGGCGATCCGGGAATTCGGCATGTCTGGCTTGGTTTTGATGGAGAATGCAGGGCGCAGCGTTGCGGAGCGAGTGATGGCGTTGGGACTTCGTGACACAATCTGTATTGTTTGTGGGAAAGGGAATAATGGGGGAGATGGGTTTGTTGTTGCCCGCCATCTAGACAATGCGGGATTGTCGGTGCATGTGCTCCTGCTCACAGAGCCCGAGCTATTGTCGTCAGATGCCTCCGTCAATTTTGCCATCTTGAAAAATTCTGGAATACCGATCTGTACGATGGGCGAGAAGTTTGACGCTGCCGTGGTGGACCGGAACCTTCCTGCCACCATTTCATGCGTCGTTGATGCTGTCCTGGGTACAGGGTCTCGTGGAGAACCTCGCCCTCCATCTGATCAAGCGATTACCTGGATGAACGATTTGTCTGCTTTCAAGTTGGCGATCGATATACCAAGTGGTTTGGATTGTGATTCTGGAGTTGCCGCTGCCAGTACGTTTGTAGCGGATCGGACCTGTACGTTGGTGGCGCCCAAGCCTGGGTTTTACGAAAACGATGGCCCCAGCATGGTGGGTGAAGTCGACGTGGTGGACATTGGAGTGCCGCGGCAGTTGCTTGTCGAGCTGCTGAGCCGCTGATTCTGTGCCCGGTGTCCGTTTTCTTACGTGGTCTTAATCGAGTTCCAACAGGCCCGCTTGCCGGTACCAGTCGAACGTTTGGGCCAAACCTTTTTGCAGGCCGATTTCCGGCTCCCAACCCAAATCTCTTTTGGCAGCTTCAATACTGAAATGTGTGGTCCGGCCAACCATATAGATTGCTCGACGCGTGATCGGTGGTGGGTGTTTAGAGCGGCACAACCGGTAAACGGCTTCCAACACAAAAGCAGCTTGCCATGCCAACGAAAGCGGAACCGCACGGCGAACCGGTGGTAAATCGAGCATTTCGCAAAGCAAATGAAGGACCTCTCGTTGGTTGAGTTCGCCAGGGCTGCACAGGTGGTAGGCTTTGCCCAGAGCCTCATCCTTGGTTCCTGCCAGCAGGGCCCCTCGTGCTACATCACCCACGAAGACCATGTTCAATAAGTTTTTGCCGTTACCAATCCAGCGGACGCGTCCTTGACGAAGCGCTCCGACAATTCGTGGTATGGCGTTTCGATCACCCGGCCCGTACACCCAACTCGGACGCAGAATGACGTGATTCGGATATTGTCGAACCACGTTTTCTCCCCAGACCTTCGACCGTCCGTAGTGGTCCCACAGCCAATGGTGTTCTCCAAGAGGCATGTTTTCCCGCCCCAAGCTTCCAGTGGGGTGAAAGTTGCCATAAACGGAAATGGAACTCACGTGAACGAGGCGAGGTTCGTCGGCTTCACGACAAGCTTGGACGAGATTCTCGGTAGCGATGACATTGCCTTGGTAGAACTCCTGCCAACTTCCCCAATCGCCGACATGGGCAGCACAATGAAAAACCTTGGTTACACCCTGGACAGCTCGGCGAATCGTTGCAATGTCTTCAAGATCTCCGGAGCATAATTCGACTCCCAGCTGCTGAAGACGCCGAGTGTCACTGGAGGGACGTACAAATGCACGAACTCGGTGTCCATGGATCTGGATCTGTTCTACAAGCTGGCTTCCCAGCAGGCCAGCAGCTCCGGTGATCAGAAAAAGGTCGGACAATGTGAACTGCAATTCAGGAGAAAAGTCGGTTTTCAGAAACGGGCTTCTTGGTCAGACAATATGATCAACATCTCGAACCACGATGTGGTTACCGCTGATACGAATGACTTTGACACGACGAAGTTCCTCGATGAAAGTTCCTTCGCTGACAACGTCGTAGAAGTCATCACCGAACCGGGCGACGCCGGCTGGTCGCAACGGCGAATCGGCAACCCCTATATCTCCCACAGTAAGTTGTTTTTGCTGCATGGATGAGTGATGAGCACTCTGATGAAGGGGCTGCTCCTCGGACCATGGAGGATTTTTTTCGTCGGATGGCTGTAGGGCAAGTCGTCCGATCAGCGGTATTTCTCCCAGGCACCAAGTGCTGGTGATCGCTCCGATGGCTGCCAGCAATCCGGAACCGAAGAGCACCATGATGGTGCGTGTGAGGGTCTTCATTTCTGATGCTGTTTCGGGTACCAGGAAGCTATGACCGGCCATGATCAGACTGACCAGGACCAATAAACATCCACTGATGCCAGCCACACCAAAACCTGGAATAAGGAACAATTCGACTAAGATAAAAACGATTCCCGATAGAAACAGGATCACTTCCAGCCAACCCGCCGTTCCGCCCCAAAAACGACTCCAAAAGAAAAGGGCGAAACATAACATGGTGGTAAGCCCACCGATACTGATTCCTGGGGCACTCAACTCAATATAAAGGGCCAGCAAGGCAATGACGATCAAAAGGACAGTGCCCCACCACGAATGGAACACGTCTACTACGGAGTCCACCAGTTGTCGCTGCAGCACTCGAGGAGGATTTGCCAATCCATAACGCTTTTGCAATTCGTTTTCATCGCCGATAACACCATCGGCCAGTCCGAGTTCTTTGGCCCTTTCGCCACTTACTTCCAAAAACTTGTTGGCTCTGGATTCCAGAACTTCGTTGATCTTTGCCCACTGATCGGGTGCGGTGTCAGCCTGGATTTCTTCGTCCGACATGAATCGTTCACGTCCGTCCCCCCGATGGCGTACGCGGTAGACGATGAGGTCTTTGTCCACCATAGCTTCTGCAAGCGCCGGCGAGCGTTCACGTGTCGAAGCCAAATCTCGCACGCGACGAGCCAGATCGGTTTGGATTTTTTCCGGTGCGTGGCGGAATCCGAATTCCATGTAATCCATCACAATCGGGCCTGCATCGCCAAACACAGCTTGTGAGTGAAGCACGATTTCATTGCATCCCAAAGCGGCAATGGCCGCACCGCTGAGGGCTTGTTCCGGCACATAGGCGACCGTATCAGCCCAGCCGAGATCACGAAAATGCCTCGCCAAACGTAAACTAGCCTCCAACTCACCGCCCGGACTGTCAATTTCGAAGATCACCAGATCGGCTGACAATTCACGTGCTTCGTTCAACTTGCGGTAAATGTACTGTTCCAGCCGTGAATTGATCGGACCGGTGAAGTGGATTAACGCGGCTTGACGATACAGAGCACTCGTGGCTCCGCCATCGTCAATGTCCCCTTCGTCGGCAACAAGGCCCCAGGGGATCTGGCCAATTGCCAACACCCACATCACAAGCCAGGTCCATTGTGTGGAACGGGTTTTCATCGTCATTGGAGGCGTACTATGAAACATCGACAACGACCAAGCATCGAGCATGTTGTTCGAGCATGCCGTCAGCAGTTTCAATGAGTGACTTTCGGTTCGTCGTTCATTGTACGTGCACCAGCTATTGGAGGGGAGCGCCAAGCAGTACTGTTAACTTGGCTCTTTCGAACCAGCTCCTGAGCCAGGCGTGCTATCGTGACTCGTTACCCCGTCCAAGCCAAGCCGCTTGTAGCCACCGTTGAACCACCGATCGAGATCGTTTTTGTAGAACTTGGAGAATCGGCTTTCGCTCGGGCCACCGGGCAGATTGGTCCAGGCTTCATCGGACCCCATGTCAGTCACAAAGTGATAAGAAGGCGCGAAAGTGGATTCACGTGTGGCCGTTTGCATGACGTGCCCTTGAAAGGGGGTGGCATAACAGCCCGGCATCGCTCGTCGCCGAGTTCTATATCCGAGGAGCCGACCGACTTGATGGGTGCCGAAAAAACGGTCAGTAAAGTGGAAATAGTTTAGTTCTGACCAAGCAAGGTCCGGTTCCTTGCTCAGCTTGGCGGCTGCCTTTCGAATCAATTCGCCTTTGTCTCGAGTTTGCCACCAGCGAGATTCGGAGAGCCGGAGGACACGATCTGCCATCGTCAGAACCATGGTCGAAAAACCGGAACGGGTGCTCAGGTAGATCATCCGCCGCCAGCCGATTCCTTTTTCATGGCCAAATACTTCGATCATGACGTTTCGATAAAATCGCTGGAACAAGGCAGCGTCCTTACTGTCCGGCGTATAAGAACAGTCCCATTTGCTCAGGCGTTGCTTTAGAGGACCGTCTTCCAGGTGTGGGAGGAAAACACCCAGTAAATCTCGAGCTTGCAGGCTCACCATGTCGTATTGCAGATCCTGCATGTCTTGCAATGTGAGTTGCGCGATCTCACGTAGTCGCTCGTCGATGCGCCGTTTGCGATAGTCAGGAACGGGGTGCGTGACCAATATGGGACCTCCGGCAGCACGGATGTCCTCATTTGCCGTGGAAATGAATCCTTCGTCAGGATCGTAGATTCTGGGCAATCCTTCCCTCGGTAATGTTCCTTGCCAGTGAAAGTCTGTTTTCCAGGCAGAGACTGGCACCACGCCACGATGGTTGGGATGCCGACGGGGAAACGTACCGCAGCCCTGCAGTCCAATGTGACCCTCGCGGTCGGCGACCACCCAGCACAGGGTCGGTTGTGGACAGGACTGGGCAATGTCCATGGCCTCTAAGGCCGAGTTTGCAAAAATCATCTTTAACCAGGTCGAGATGGCCCCTGCACCACCTCCGGTCTGGCCTGTCCAGGCGACGGAAAGGTGAAGTCCGGGACCGTTCTCGTCCAGATTGCCCTCCAGCATTCCTAAATCGTTGTGAAACACCAGTAATTGCTCAGCAGAAGATCCCTTGCGACCGATGGTCTCTTTGCGAATCTGAAAATCGTGCCACTCGTGTCCACGACGGTATTGCCACTGAGACGAGGTTTGGCGGCAATCTTCGATGAAAAAATCAATGGTGTCCCCCTTCATGTAGGTGACGCCCCATGACACTTTCGAAGTTCTGGCTACTGAGAACAGGGGGCAGCCGGGAAGCGTTGCACCCATGACATACTCGTTGGTTTCGCCGTTGGAACCGTTTCCCCATTGTAGGATCGCTTCGTACCAAATCGCCGGCAGACGGTTCACTTCCAGATGGGGATCGGAAGCCAGTAACGCGCTACCACTGGCACTTTTTTGCGGCCCAACCACCCAGGCGTTGCTGCCAGCCAAACGAGGTAAATCCGAGATTAATTCCAGGGCTTCGTCCGACAGATTACTGGCAATGCGGACTTTTTTTAATGACTCGAAGTCGACATCATCGAACATGGGTGCGGCGAGTTCCCGTAAAGCTTCTTCGTCACCCGTCGCTTGAATCAATTCCAATAGCAGACGCTCGTTTTGCAACTGACTAACAGCGAGTCCGCCAAAACTGATCAGTTGGCCGACTTGCAGCACGGCCTGTTGATCCCACGTTCCAGGTTGGAAACCAGTCGCCCACATCGGCAGGGATCGCCCAGTAGATTGGATTCCGTCATTGACTCCTTCACAATAGGCAGCCAACTGATTGAAACAACGATCCGAAAGGTTAGCTACCTCTTGTTCCAAGTGCAAATGTAAGCCGATACGTCGAAAGAAACGGTCTGTTTCTAATAGTTCTTCTTTATCGGCAATGAGTTCTGCTCCCTGTCCACGGGCGACAGCTCGGGCGAACAGCAATTGAGTGCCGCGGTCCAAAGCATGCATGTATCCCAAACCGTAGATCGCATCCAGCCAGGTTGCACCCTGGATACGTGGAATCCCGTTTTTGTCTCGGTGGACCTGAATACGGCGACGGGCATTCTTGATGTGGATTCTGCTCATGCCATCCGTTACGGATCTGGTGATGGAATTGTAGGCGGATTTGTCACCGGCGTGCGGTAATCTTCGTGAGGAAGATTGGAAACTTGCGGTCTGGTGATCCTAGTAAATGTTGCGAGTTGATTCGGGGCGCCCTGGACATGTGACAAACCTGTGTCCACAATTCCGCGGTCAACGGAACCAGCGGGCCGGCTAGCTACGACGATCTGATGATTTGGACTGGGCCGTTTCGGCGCGAGGCGGCTTTTCTGTTTTGGGAGTGGGGGCGGTGAGTTGAGATTGCTCCTCAGGCAAAAAGGAAAATGTTTGAATGATGGCCTCGTCGGCACCTGCGAATCGGTCTTCTTTACCGGCTTCGGTGGTAAAAACGCAGGTGGCCCGCATGCCATGAGGGCTCAATAGTTGATAATAAGTCCAGCGGATGGAGAGTTTTCCGACGGTGCCCGCAGCAACGACGCGATTTGTTTTGAGACCCGATTCCAGATCATTTTCTGACGCTTCGAGAAACTCACCGAAATTCTGTCCCAACGCCTTCCGGATTTCCTCCTGGAAATCCGACAAACTAGACGGTTGACTTTTTGGCGTGTTGGGAAGCTTGACCAGATTGCATTGGCCGATCAGGTCGCCATCATCCACGAGTCTCAACATGGTCGTCTTATCGTTGTCCAAGATGACGTGCCAACGGTGGTCATGTAGCGTCTCAAAGCCACCCTGCGTGGAGTGAAAACGGATCAATTGAGCATTGTCGGTGGAATTGAAGTTGCCTTGAGCCAATTCGAAGTCGGCCAAAGGTGTGCTTGTCGAGATCGGTTGTATTCGCATCTGAATTCGGGCCAGTACGTCAAAACCAGGCTCCGCATGCCCAGCGGCTCTCTTCTCCTGAATGTCGAAAATCAAACGCGTAATGTGCTTTTCGTTGAAATCAAAGTGATATTTGGCGATCAGATCCATTTCGGTTTCCACACCCCGTGCTATACCGGTCAAATGTCCTGAAAGTCTCACAGTTGCTCTTGCGTTTTCGACAGAAATGAGCTGGCTTTTTACGTCTGAATGTCCGACTTTGTCTAACCCGAGCCAACGTCGCAAAACGTGTCCATTCTGAGGCCACGTCTGGCCAATGCTGACGTCCCCCACGGGTAACAATTCATGCACCGTCAACGTGTCGGCCGGAATGTCAAGTAGATCCAATTCGTCTCGCTGGAGGGCTCCCTTGGGCGAAAAAAAGTTGCGCTGTTCACCTACGGTATGGACAATTTTACGATGCGATTCGGAGAGAGCAGATTGGGTTGATTTTTGATCGATGCCAACGTCAGCTTCGGCTACGTAGTAGTAGCGGACAGCACGGCGATTCGTTCGAGCGTGGTCGTGTGGTGCGAGCACCAGTTCGTCGTAATAAAGTTTTGATTTGGCTTTGACGGGAGGCCGATAGTCTTTGTCCTTCTCCGCAGACTTGATCTGTAATTTGCCCTGGACTTTGAGCAAAGCTTTCACTCTTAAGATACCCTGTGGGCCCTTACTGGATTCGAGCCGGTAGGTTTTGTGCTCTGCTGCCGAGGTGTCCGAGGTTTCGGCCATGACCACTGGATTCGATCCGACAGTACCTAAGAGAAGAGCAGCCATTGGCAAGAGTAAGCGTCGTTTATCGAATAGGTACATTAGGTACATATTGTTATGTTTCCGTTTTGGGAGTGAGGGCCACGAACGACAACCAAACAGGCCGTAATCGGTTCATCGACCAGGCAGGGCATGCGAATTTACCTGCTGGACCGAATAAGGAAGCTCTGAACCTTTAGGGGGAATGGGGGGTGTGTTTTCCCGTTTCGCTGGAAGGTCAGGGGAATTTTGGTGATTTTTACCTTACTTCTTTTGTGTCAGGGACTTGAGGTGAATGCTGCCAACTAGAATTTGGGTTTCTGGCAAAGTAGAGGAGGTTTGGCGTTCATCTTTTTTAACAGTGCGAACTTCTCTGCGACCCAACACGACTTAGATGCGTATAGGGGGGTAGAATGGGAATTGCCAAAAACCAAAGTGTCGCTATTGGGGGATGGCGACAGGCTTAGGGCATCGACCCCGTGAATCCAACCGCGACCTCACCAAGTAATGCAGTTCATGCGACTCGTCGTTTGAAAATCGTGGAGTATGACAGCTAGTTGTTGCGGCGTGTTTTGATTGCATTTCGGCCTTGGACCGGCCGAGAATCCGATGGGAAGCCACCTTGGCGGGCGATGGGAGTCGCAAGGAACACCGCTGAGACGGATGACGGGAGAAGAGGTCTGCGATGCACACGGACTACAAGATTCCGGCGCTGCACCAGTTGCGAGATCAACAGGTTCGTTTTGCGCCCCGCGAAAAGAAGCTCGAACAAGCCCGCCGTGCGGAAGCTTTGTTGGGTGAAATCGAGTCGGATCGAACTTACACCTACGAGTATCTCTGTTTTCGTATCACCGATTACCGACCAGATGGTCCATTGTCGGGTCAGATCTCTGGAGAAGACGCCAACCACGATTTGCGTCTGTTTGTCGAAGACGTTTCGGATGCAGCGGACATTCCGGTCGAGTCTGCCGGGGAACCGGTGTTGACCGTCGAGGAATTGAGTCGTCTGTTTAATGTGTCGACGAAAACTATTTCTCGCTGGCGCCGTCATGGTTTGGTCAGCTGGCGGTTCGTATTTGATGGCCGCAAACGCATTGGGTTCCTCCAGAGCAGCGTAGATCGATTTGTGGCCAGGAACCATGATCGCGTCCAGCGAGGGGCTCGCTTCAGCCAGCTGACAGAGCCTGAACGGAATGAGATCGTCGATCGGGCTCGCCGTATGGCACGGGCGGGAGGTGGACCTTCTGAGGTCAGTCGGCGGATTGCTCGCTACATGAATCGTAGTATTGAGACGGTTCGCTATACGTTAAAGCAATTTGATCAGGAATACCCCGATCTGGCGGTATTTCCCGATCGAACCGGACCTTTAACCGAAGAAGTCAAGCAGCGAATTTACCAACAATACCGACGTGGTACGTCCGTCGAGGCGTTGTCGAAGCGGAATGGTCGGACCAAGACAAGCGTTTATCGAGTCATCAATGAGATGCGCGCCAAACGTATCGAGCAATTGCCATTGGATTACATTCCCAACGCATGTTTCGCTGATCGGCGGGTGGAGAAAGAAATCTTGGCTCCGCTGCCAGAATCTGAGAAAACACCTCGAAAGAGCCGTCCGCCAGCTGGATTGCCTCCATATTTGGCGTCATTGTACGAAGTCCCTTTGTTGACGCGCGAGCAGGAACAGCACCTGTTTCGAAAGTTTAATTATTTTAAGTACGCTGCCGCCAATTTGCGTCAAGGATTGGATCCAATACAGGCTAAGAGCAGTGTAATGGACAAGATTGAACGGCTGTATGATCAAGCTGTAGAGACGAAGAATCGGATCATTCAGGCGAATTTGCGGCTGGTTGTTTCTATTGCTAAACGCCACGTGAACACTAATGAGGAGTTCTTCGAGCTGGTGAGTGATGGCAATATGTCCTTGATTCGAGCCGCTGAGAAATTTGACTATTCGCGAGGTAATAAGTTCAGTACCTATGCCAGCTGGGCCATCATGAAGAACTATGCACGGACGATTCCAGATGGTTTCAAGCATCGCGATCGTTTCCGTACGAGTCACGACGAGATGTTTGCGGCAACACAAGAGCATCGCCAAGACCAGTATAAATTGGAGACCGCTCAGCAAAGTCGTGAGCAACAAGTCGATATGATCCTTTCGAGGTTGGATGAGCGAGAGCAGAAGATCATCATTAGCCGCTTCGGTCTTGACTATAGTCAGGAGCCTCAGACGCTTAAAGAAGTTGGTGCCGAAATGGGCGTGACCAAAGAACGGGTTCGCCAGATTGAGGCTCGAGCTTTGAGTAAGCTACGGGTGGCGGTGCAGGAAGAGCACATCGAGGTCCTGGAAAACGAAGGGTGACAGAGTGACCTGATCGAATGATCGCTGTGTGTAAGACTGTCCTTCAAGCCTTGTTGGGGCGGGCCTTCAGGCTCGTATTTTCGTTCGGTCAGTTGCTGGAGGTTCCTATTCTGTAGTCCCGCAACCCACCATCTAGTCCTGCATCGTAGCTGGTTTCGTTCGCTACGCGGTTGTCTTCGGCAGCGAGAGTGGTGGATGGTCGAATAGGAAACCTCGTTCCCCGTTACATCTGCCGTTGCTGTCCATCGCTTCTTTTGGTGATCCTGGGCGTGTGTGAGGGCGTCCAGGCGAAAGCTCAGCTATCTCGCAGCCTTGCTTTTGGGGACCCGTTTGG